>USSR01000094.1 GCA_900557355.1 uncultured Bacteroides sp. | reverse complement strand
GGGTCATAGCCTCTGCCATGCGCCAAATGTCTGCACGTCCTGTGCGCAGAAAATTATACCAAAGCCACATATTGGAGGCCAGTTCTGT
Source organism: uncultured Bacteroides sp. (assembly GCA_900557355.1). GTDB lineage: Bacteria > Bacteroidota > Bacteroidia > Bacteroidales > Bacteroidaceae > Bacteroides. Next base: position 14,617 of record USSR01000094.1, on the reverse strand, counting down.
ATTGTCCCAAGCAAAGCCTCCGATATCGTATCGCCAGGTGTGGCGAACAGGGTCATACGCATGCATGACGTCGCCGTAGTTCCAGAAACCATACCATTTGTTCTGTTCGATGGCCTTTTTGTAGAAGTCGATATAGGCATCCAGACGATCTTCCACCCGGCTGCGGAATGGAGTACTGCGATCCGGAAGGCTCCAGACGCCAAAGGCTTGCTGCGCGTGCAGGTATTCGGGGGTAGGCATCAGTACACCCGGTTCCGAAAGTTGCTTGGCACGGTCGGCAAAAGCCTTTTTCCCGGTATATCCTCCCTGCGGGATCAGGGTGAGCGTAGTAGTGCGGGCAATTCCATAGGGTGTGCTCAGGCCTTCCTGAACATCCTCGTAACTGGCATTTAAATCGTGCGCTACATTATCGTAGTGGCGCAGATCCATGGGTTCGGCATCGGGACTCCATAGCCAGGCGGTAAGGGTAGCTGCGGGAGTCTTCGTCTCGGAGATTTCTATGGCCGAGGGATAAGACTGCCAGAAGTCGTGCAGGCAAAGCCCCAGTCCACCACTGACGTCGCCGGCAAAAGCATATCCTTCACTGCGCGTGCCGGAGAAAGTGCCTATCCAGGGATTCGTGTCATTGGCCCGTTTACGGATGGAGAAAGCATCCGCAGTGAGCTGAGACAAGCGATAGGTGTTCCATGATGCCCAGTTGTCCAGCAGTGAGCGATTTTTTTCATCAAAAGTTTCATAAGGCGGGATGCGTTTCCCTTCCATCTGTTGTTGCTGCAGGGAGACTTTCTTATCCTTGCTGGCATTTTTATCTGTCACATCCCGGCCGGAGTTCCTGTTCGTCGCATTGCCTAATGTCAGCACACGACGCCCTACTAATGGCTGCACAGGTTCGCTCCACACTCCACCGTCAGCACAGGAGAAGGCTATGTGGCGGTTGTAAAGTGCTTCACGCATAGGCACGTCGAAGCGGATGCCCAAAGCACGAATGAAATCCTGGTTCTGGTCTCCATCGAACAGGAAGCTGTGCACCATCTTCATCTGTTCACTTCCACCATAGAAATAGAGACGTACCACAAAGGGCAGCCATTCGCGTCCGTCTTTATTCTTATGTACGCCCTCCAGTTTTATCAGCGTACGTATAGCGCCGCAACGCTCTACCGTTGCTGATTTCACTTCGCTCACATAGTTACTGAAAGATACCTGCGAAGTGCTTTCAAGAATGGGCGTGCTTTGTGTGCTACATATCAGGCGTGTTTTTTCGCCCACCTTCACCCCTTTATATAGCAGACTGTCTATTAGGAATTCGCCCTGGCGGGGAATGTAGGCCGAAATTACTCCTGTTTCTATCAGAATGTTTCGTGGCGTCTCGGTGACAGAAACGGATGCTTGATCGTTGGGATTTGTTGTTCTTGCCTTTTTTACCGACTTCTTTTTTGCTAGTTCAAGTGTCGCCCCCTCTGTTCCAGCAGGGATAACGCCTGCTACTCCGCTCCATTTCACCGAACCGTCCGGCCAGTAGGCTAGCGCCCAAGTGTCGATTGGTATGTTTTCACCATTTACGGTAGTTAACTGTAATGTGCTTTCAGGAGAGATTTTGCCTTTCTCAAAAGGCACACCGAAGCTGACCGCTTTGTCCATTTCGGGAGTGCTGCCGATCCATTGCAAAGGCACAGCGGAGGTTTCTTGCAGTGAGCACTCGTAGCGGAAATTGGTAATGCGGGTACGCGATAGGGTGGTACGGAAGCCAAACCAACCTTCAGTCAGTGGCTTGGCATCCCTGAAATCCACCAGACGCTTTCCGTCTATATAATAACTAACCCTATTATTCTCGTTCGTAATTTTAATATGATACCAGTGGTTCGCTTTCAGTAAATGCTCTGCATCGGTATATTCTTTTAAGACCGCAGGGCGAGCCTGAGGATCGGTGATGCCTGCTTCATTACCATCATAGCGACGGAAGCGTGTAGTGGAGTTGTGGTTTCCGCCATATCCCAGATAATAAAGCTGCAGGGAGTAGCAGTTCAGGAATATTCCGTTGCGCCACTTCTCGCGTTTCCATAAGTTGTCCGGATGTTTCGGGTCGGAAGCCATCCAGAAGCAATTTAAATCACTCAAGCGGTCTTTTCCCGTTTCACTGACTACGCAGGCATCGTATTCAATGGTGACTTTGCCGCTCATCTTTTCCTTTCTCCAGAGAGTCAGCCCTTTTGGGGAGACAATCTCAACTGTATCTCCCCGGAACGTTACTTTGTAATCGGGCGATTCCGACTCCACTTTCCAGTATTTGTGAAACTGGCGGGCATTTAAGCCGGAAATCTGGTTGTTTTTCTTCTCATAGGATTGAGAAAAAGCATATATACTCCCGCAAAGCAGGAGTATATACATAACCATTTGTTGTTTTATATAACAATTCAACCTTATTGCCATAAGTTTTCTTTAAACTCTATTTCCACAATGCGTAATTCGTGCCTGGTCTTGTCTCCATCCTTAGCTTTATATAAATCCAATTCATTGGCGACGGGAGCAGCTACCTCAACTATTTGTCCGAAGGCGTCCCCTTCTTTGCTGGCCCCTTTCAAGCGAATGGTAATCTCGTTGGTCAATACAGGTTTTACTTTCAAATGAACATATCCCAGACTTTTTTCTGTTTCTCCACTCCAGATCAGTTCGTCACCTGCATAGATTTCCAGCGGATAACTGCGCAAACGCCATCCGGTCAGTTTCAGGCAAACTTCATCCACTCGTGCGGCACGTTCCAATTGGTAAGTGATCCAGGCTGTATTTGCCCTTCCGTCATTTTTCCACTCGCTCAATTCGTTATCATCGAAACTATTGATAGTGCTTTCATTATTTGCACCGGCGACAGCGGATAAGATGCCAACATCTACTTTCGTATCTTTATAAGAAGGTGTTAATGGAGTTTCCCCACGGGTTAATCTGCCTTCCAGTTCATTGCCGGGGATATAGCTGCTTAATCCATCTTTTACTTCTATGGGCGATGATGAGAAGCTGATTTCAGCAGATTTTAAACCCTCGGCTTTTGCAGTCACGCGAACTGTACCGGCAGTTGTCAGAGAGCGGATGAGTGCGCGGTTGATACCACATTCTACCGGCAAATCTTTTGAAAGAATAAAATTGTCTTTTCCCTGTGCGATACCACCACGCCATTCGGCAGGTCCTTCCACATCGAAATGTATCAGGTCATTGGCCAACGGACAACGTCTGCCATCTTTATCCATTACTTCTACCTGAAGCAATACCATATCTGCACCGTCTGCTTTCCATCCATTAGGACTCTGAATCAGGCTCAACTTTATTTGCTCCGGTTCACCGGCTGTCTGTAAGTGGGTGCGACAGCATTCTGTTCCGTTTTCATCATAGCCCACTGCTTCCAATTTACCGGCTGCAAATGCTACGTTTTCAAAAGTATATAAGAAATGGTGCTCTCTATTACCATATCCTAAGGATGTTCCATTCAGGAACAATTCCACTTTCTCTGCACTGGAAACTACATAGACCGGTTTCACTATACCTTCTTTATAATTCCAATGGCCAATGATATGGATACGTGGATTTTCTATATCTACCCAACCGTCCCACATCACCTGATGCGCAAAGAAAGGATCTTTGGGAATGCGCATGGCATCAGTTACCCCGCTACGACGATAATTTTCTACCCCGCGGAAATGAGTATTGGTATCAGAGAAGATGATCTTTACTCCACCTGAACTAACACGATCCCCGGTTCCCGGGCGTTCACGCCAATAGTCGAACCAGCGAATTATATTTTCTATCGTAAATGAATCCTGATTATGATTGTAAGCGCGTGCGTCTACTTTCTTCTGGATTTTATTGGTTGCAGCGGATCTGAAAGAATTGTTCCCTTCTCCATTCTTATGATAGGGGTAAGAGTATTCGTCCCAATACTTGCGTAATCCTTCATCGCGACAATATTCCATGGCCCACATCGGGTGATGTTTACTCTTATTGATATAAAGCATTTCTCCGCCATATTCGGCTTCGCGGATATCAAGCATTTCCCGTGAACCGAGGGCACGGCCGCCATGAGGGTCATATTTATCGCGTATCGCTTTCATCTCTATCATGTGTTCCCGACTGATAGATTCATTTCCACATTCGTAAAACAGGATACTCGGATTATTACGGTTGTAAATGATAGCATCACGCATTAGTTCAGTCCGTTGTCCCCATTGGCGTCCTTCACGGTCTTTTTCTGCATCACCGGCTTGCATTGCCTGGATCAGTCCCACGCGGTCACACGATTCAATATCCTGTTTCCATGGAGTGATATGCATCCAGCGAACCAAGTTGGCATTATCTTCCACCATCAATCCATTGCTATAGTCACTCAGCCATGCCGGAACGCTCATTCCTACTCCCGGCCATTCATTGCTGGTACGTTGGGCAAATCCCTTCATCTGGATTACGCGATCATTCAGCCATATCATACCTTTCCCAAAGCGAGTTTTGCGGAAACCTGTCCGGGTAGCTACTTCATCTATCTTTTTACCGTCTGCCCATAAACTTGTTTTTACGGTATACAGGTAGCCATATCCCCAACTCCAGAAATGTAAACCGTCCACTTCTGCAGCTGCTTTTAAGGTTACTGTTTCTCCGGGTTTCACTAAAGTCTGAGTACCGTCGAATACTTTGATTGTTTTACCGTCACGGTCTATCAACTCAACTTTATAGGCCACTTGCTTGGCACGTTTGTACTCGTTCTTTATCTCGGATTCCGCATGGATTACCGCTTTGCGGGATTTTACACGAATATCTTCCGCATAGATATAGACACCTGTGGTTTGCAGATTACTGTATAGAGGCAAAGTCTGATATAATTTATCTGTAACATGTAGCCATACATTCTTAGGAATACCACCATAATTGGCATTGAAGTTACGGTCGCTCCACTGATATTTGGTGCCGGTAGCGCGTTCTTTGTAGTTCCAGTTATTATCAATGCGGAGGGCTATTACATTTTCCTGTCCGTATTTTATATAAGGAGTCAAGTCGAAACCAACAGCCATCGCACCATTCTCGTGCAGGCCCAGATATTGACCGTTAATGTAGAAATCAGCTCCTTGGCGGACACCTTCGAATTCTACAAATACCTTTTTATCTTTACTGCCAGCGGGTAAACGGAAGTGTTTACGATACCACATCACTGTATCCGTTAACTGGTCGATGCTTAAGCGAAAAGCTTCATCTTCATTAAAAGCACGGGGTAAAGTGACTTTTTTCCAATCCGTATCCTGAAAGCGTACTTGTTGGGCTTCAGGAATATCACCAACGGAAAGTAGCCAATCGGAATTGAAGTTATATTTATTGCGAGCATCTGATGCTCCTACATACTGGCTTATAGATATAAAAGCCAAAAGGAATAAAAGGATTCTATGTTTCATGGTTTATTAATTTATTTTGGGGAGCAAAACTAGCGCAAAGTTCCCCTTATTCTATAGACAAAAATTCATTTGCATAGATTATCATTCAAAATCATCTTATTTATTCTCCTAAATAGTAAGAAGGTACAGGTGCCTGTGGATAACCCATAGAACGATGTACTACATAATTCCGGTATATCGCATCCTGCATTAAAGTTACACGACGGTCTTTGGCAGGGATATTCGTTGTGTAAATACGAATTTCGCCCGGTAGGGCTGTGATGATCTCTTCACGCCAATCGCCATATAAATCGGCAATCATCAGGATATCTCCTTCAATACCTTCTGTAAGAGATTCCCCTTTCCATTTTATAATGCTTAAAGATTTTCCGTTAGAAGAAGAGTTTGCTCCCCACCGGTTATCATCTCCTTTAAATGTTTCACGCAATAAATCTCCGTCCCACCATGCCCAGTTTCGGCAGGAAGGTACATCTTCGTTCTTGCCTAAGCATTGGCCACTTGCAGAAAGTAGGTATTTGTCCGTGCTTCCTCCTTTACGGTCTTCACTTGCGAAACATTCCAGTCCTTTATGAGTAGGATCGAAGTCGGCAACCATTCCGTCACCCACATGGAACGTTTTGCGACCGATGTTCCAAACGGGTTGTCCGGTTTTTGCATCTACCACACAAACTCCACGGCCGTTGTCATGCCAAGGTTCCAAGCATAGAAATACTTCCATTCCCGGACGATTCGGGTCAATATCTGTCAGATAAATCTTGTCCGGGTGTCCTAATCCGGTAGACCATAATAGTGTACCATTGTCATCAAGCATGCATGAGCCTAAGAGTATTTCATCTTTTCCATCCTGATCCACATCTCCGCAAATCATGTTATGTGATCCCATACTTCTTACTATAGGGTTTTCTTCATCGCTATCCCATCTCCAGGCGCGTTCCAATTTATTGCTATTTAATTGCCAGGCATCTACAACCATCAATTTATAGGTCCCGCGACAAGCTAATATATAAGGTGTCTTCCCATCCAGGTATGCCATACCTATCTGATTACGATTCTGGCGGACAAGATTTCCATATCTGTCATTGCGCTCAGGCCAATCCACGCGGACTATTTCTTTTCCAGTCATGCCATTCAATACGCTCAAGTATTCTTCACCTGAATCTACACGTCCTTTTTCATTGCGTTTTGAATTTTCAGGAGCAGTCTTTAATGCTATTTCAGCTTTGCCATCTCCATTGAAGTCGTAAGCGATAAAAGGGGAATACCATACACCCGGTTCTATACCTTGTCCGAGGTCTTTAGACCACAAAAAAGTACCGTCATTCAGATAAGCCTCAATTTGATAAGTTTCTCCACCCAAAGTGCCCGGCATCCCCGGGTCTACATTTTTATTCGGCGTGCGGATGATATAATCATAAACCCCGTCTCCATTTAAATCGGCAACAGCTATCTTGCCGGCTTTTATATTTCTATTAAGTTTGATTGATTGATAATTCTTCAATGATGGGAGTTCCACTTCTATTTTAGCAGATGTGTCGATCACTTTCTTCTTTTTATCCAACGCGCAGATCCAATAAGATGCTTTTCCGTTTACAGGAGATTGATCTATGAAATCACAAGTCAATTTTACCGGAGATTTGGTTAAGCGTTCCGTCTTGCCATTTGCAGTACGATATAAATGGAAGGACACATCTGTATCATCTTGTTCCAACAATCTCCAGCTAAGATATATGCCTTTTCCATCCATGGCAGGGGTTGCCGCCAGTCCTCTGTTCAAGTGCTCTTTTATTCGTTTGGTTGCAAAACCATTTACTTCAGGCTTCGGTTCATGTCGTGGTTCCAGAATCTCATAGTAGTAAGTACGTTCACGTAAATCTTGGGCTCGTAAACTACCGGCTGTACCGATTAACAAAGCACAGAGGAGTAAATATCTGTTTTTCATAGTTTTCTTTTTTAGTTATTGAATGAAGTTATATCAACCATCATCAGGTTCAAACGCTTGCCGTTTGTGAAGTGCCCGGATTGAAAAAGTACTTTTGTGCCGTCGGGACTGAAACTTGGGTGTGCATGATCCGGTTTCATTTTGGTGTCCGAAACCAACCAATGGCGTTGACCGGTCTGTACGTTGATGAGCCAGACATTTCCTCCGAAGGTGTCACCAGCTGCCCAACGATTGTCGCGACTTGCATTGCAATGCCAGAATCCCCGTCCGGTAAGTTGTCCTTCTATGGCTTTGCGGTCTTTATCCAATTCTACCTGACCCACTAATTCCACGTCATCGGTGCGAAGATTGATACGGGCAATACCACTTACTTGTTTACGAAGGCGAGGCTGAAAACCTAGGATGTTGAAATAAACATAGTCTTTGGTTACAAAAGTTTCGTGAGTGACCCAGTCTAATGGAGTTTCTTTATAAAGAGGCTTGAAGACCGAACCGTCTGCTGTGCAGAACCACATGCGCTGATATGCATCGCCACCGGTTTCATTACAGAAAACGATTTCTCCCGGTGTGAAACGGCTGGCCTGTATGTGTCCTGTTTTAAATTCGGTATCGATAACTTTGGTTACTTCGCCGGTAGCAAGGTTCATTTTTCGGATGCCACAAAGAGATGGTTTTATTTTTACCGGCTGATTACTTTCCGGTAAGAATGCATTTTTCGCCATGCGTTCTTTTTCTTCTTCTGTACCTTCACGTTCTACGGTGATATAAGCATAGTCATCGTTGCAATCTATGGCATATCCTCCGGGACGTCCCATGCTTGTGGGAAAGGTACCTAAAAGAGTTTCATAGGCGGTAGGTTTTCCTACCTTTCCTTTTTTTACATCTGCAAAGAACTTATCCAGATCCATTACATACATATTCCAGTCTTCTTTTTCTTTTCGGCTGATGAACATACGATTGCTCTTATTGGCCAGGAATGCACTACCCAGATCAGGACCTTCTGTAGCCTGAATGATTTGACCTGTTGCCATTTCTATAAAATAAATCTGTGTGGGAGTCCAACTGCGTTTCTCTCCATTTGGGAGGGTACGCTCTATCTTTTTATCGTTTGCGCGACTGGATGACCGGAATAATAGATATTTTCCGTCATGTGTCCACATCGGGTCTGTCTGATAGAGGAAACGGTCATTCTTTAAAGTGTCGGTAAGTATGGTAATGGTGTTTCCGGTTTCACGGTCTGTATAAGTTTGCATTTCGGATGCAGTGCAATTACCAAACTGGGCAAACAGTGCTTTACTGAAGCTGGCTAATACAATAATGGTTAAACAGAACTTTCTCATAGTATGTCATTTTTTTATTTGATGTTACAAAACTAGGCGCAATAAACGCTCTGTAAAATAGAAATTCATACATTTATATGGTAAATTGTACGGTTATTCATTTATTTAGGTATATCCGTATATAAGAAAGGGGGGAAACCGTACATAAGTCTCCCCCCCCTACAGATCTTATTAATCAATATCCGTAATTCTGGTAAGCTTTTTTAGCTGAGTCGTCCAGAGGATTACCATTCTCATCCGTCAATAAGTCTAGCATAGACTGGGCAAATGGTTTTAGGGTATAATGGGGTTCGAACATTCCCATGCCATCACCTGTCTGTCCGATACCGTTAATTAAGTTGTCTGAAGAATCCCATAATCCTTGTTTTGAAGATGCTAATTGATCATGGTATATGATGCGGTCTGCCTGCCAGCCCGAGTGATGTAAGTTCTCGTAATATACCATTTCCTGATTCAGTTCGCGTGCTAATTCATTCAGGATGAAGTTTACAAAACGGTCTTCCGTTGATGTGGCAGTTTCCGGATACATTTCTGCATTTGAATGAACAGAAGCACCATCCCAATAAGATTCGTCTACCAACATTGAAGCTATCATGTCGATTGCCACTTCATATGGCCATTGCTGTTCTGTCTGAGAGAGCTTTTCATGGCCCGGTTGTATAAGAGCAATCACTTCTGCACGCTTTTCACCTGATTTATAAGCAGCACGTGCGCGTACTTTATTAATGTCAGCAATAGCTGCACTGTAATTACCTTTGCGTCCATAAGCTTCGGCACGAAGCAGATAGGTTTCTGCTAAACGGAACAAAGGTACGTCACGGCCGGATTCGTAGTGCGTATAATTATTGCGGTTTGGTTCATCATATTTTAATGTTGCCGGACATGCGGTAGAACCCATTTTGTCCAGACCGGAATAACTTTTATCATTATAAGCATAACTACTTCCTTCGGCTTTAGTAGGAACACGGTAATAATATTTATCTCCATCTTTTATCCAGCGTGCCATCAGGACAAAGGGTTGTGCCAAAGCTTCATTGATGTCAATGGCAGTCTCTTTGGTGTTTTCCACATAAGCGAAAGCCAGATCACCTTTTCCCATTTTATGTTCACCGGGCACAGCTCTTCTATTACCCCAGGATTCTCTTGTATAATTGGGAAGGATATGTTCATTGAAATAATCTGCCATTGCTTCAGTCCATATATAAGTCTTGTTATTATCACTGTTATAAGCGTGATAGTCAAGATTGGCAGCAGGGGATGAGTTTGAATCTCCTCCCTTCAATGCTGTTATATATTCTACGTGGAATGATTTTTGATAGCGGGAGTCAGCTTGTTTGTTAACGTATAGGTCAAAACCGAAGTCATTGGTATAACCTACACGTGCTGAAGATTTTGTGGGATATTCCCAACAGAAATCAGGTATTCCCCAAGAAGCATTGGCATAGTCACCTCCGAAGAAATAAGGCAGGCGGTTACCATAACGGCCATTGTCGGCTCCACCCATCGGACCATATACGCAAGATAGAATCAATTCCCGGCTATTTTCATTTGAATAATCTCCCAATGGATGGTTGAACAATTTTCCAAAGTCAGGTTCCAAATCATAATAACCATGATCTATAACCTTTGATGTATAATATATACAGGAATCCAGGTCGGCAGCACCTTCTCCTTTATATAGCATACCTAAATAAGATTTCTGGTTATTGGTATCTACATGACCGTCGGCTTTTACACCATATTCCGAACTACCATATTTAGTACCTTGTGCACGTTGCAAATAGAGTTTTGCCAAAAAATGTGCGGCTGCCCCTTTCGTTGCTCGACCGAAGTCTGTAGTCAGATTCTGTTCATTGACATCCGGCAGATGATCATAAGCATAACGCAAATCTGTAATTAGCATCCGGTATATATTGGGAACGCTTTCACGGGCATAGTTGTAATTGGAGGGAAGCTCTTCTGTATATCCTTGCGGAACGAATATTTCACCGTACATGGTGCTCATAATGTAAAGTGAGTAGGCACGGTTGAATAAAGCTTCTGACAGAGCCTTGGCTGCATAATTTGCATCGCTGGCAAACTTGCCGAGCGCTTTGCCTTCACGGATAGATATTATAGCCCGGTTACAGTTGTTAATGATGGGGTAGAAGCCTAATAGTGATTTGGCATTCTCACCGCACAAGCCATTGGTAAAACCTGCCAACTTTCCAGTTGCATTCCATTCACTCGCGGAATACATACCCCGTGATGCTGTTTTCTGAGAGAAGTTATCTACTCCTGCCATCAAGCTTGCAGGACCTTGTTCGTATTGTTTTGTTACCCGCAAGGCGTCGTATGTACCTACGATCAGTTGTTCCAGACCTTGTTCGGTCTCAAAATAATCTTGCGTAATGGTAGATACCATTTTTTCTTCCAGAAAGCTGTCTGTACAAGATATGCTTCCCAATGCAATTATCGATAGTAATATATATTTCTTCATATTGTATTTATCTTAATATTCTGTTATTTAAAAGCCAAGTCTCAGACCTATCACATAACTGCGGTTCAACACTGTATTATTGGTCTGGCCTCCAATATAATTAGTCGGATTAGTACTTTCGCTCCATCCTGTAGTATCATCCGGGTTGATTCCTGCCTTTACTAATTCACCCCCGAAAATGAAGGGGTTCAGTACTTGGGCATAAATAGAGCAACTGGACGCACCTATCTTATTTAGAATTTTTTCGGGCAGTGTATATGACAATGCAATGTTACGGATGGCAACCATATTGCCTTTAGTGTAACTCATATAAGCACTATAGTCTGTAAAAGTCTCTCCTCCTGCGCGCGGTTGCGGGAATCGGGCTCCCGTATTTTCAGGACTCCAGGTATCCTTCTCAACGCGACGTCCGTAAGTTTGCATTAATCCGTAATACGTATTGCCGAAGCGGCCATAGACAAATGCATTCAGCTGCCAGTTCTTGTAAATGAATGTAGTAGTAAAACCACCTTCCCATTTCGGGGTAAATGAACCTAAGAAATGATTGTCATCATTGTCAAATTTTCCGAAACCGTTATTCATATAAGTGATTTCTTGCTTCTGTCCATTGACATCAATAGTTTTTGTTACTGCTCCTTCTGTACCTTTTGGTACTTCGATGAATGGTTGATCTACCAATTTAGCCATACCTGGGAACATCGTAATACCATTTGCTTTATAAACTGCCAGCAGTTTTTGGTCATCAGTAGTATTCTGCCACAGGCGATCGTATTTGTATGTCCAAACCTCATTGATTGGTTTTCCTATAAACCAGCCATTGGCGGTATCGTCATTTTTACCATCAGCCAATTCTACTATCTTTTCTTTGTTAGTAGAGAAGGTGAAATCGGTTTTCCAGGTAAAGTCTTTGGTTTGGACATTTACAGTAGACAATGTTAATTCAAAACCCTTATTTTGAGTCTTGCCTACATTCGATAAAATTTGGGTATATCCGGTCATGATAGGAATAGAACGGTTTAATAGTAAATCAGAAGTTTTGGCAATGTAGTATTCGGCACTACCGGTGATTCTACTATTCAGAAAGCCGAAGTCGATACCCACATTCGTGGAAGCAGTTTTCTCCCAACCAAGCATTTTGTTGGGCAATACGGAAGCCTTGGCACCGGTGGTGTTTGTGGTTACTGCACCTTGCCCGAAAGGCTTGTTAGCCCATTGTGAAACCATTGCTCCACCTGTTTGATATGGACTGACAGAAGCATTACCGGTCACACCATAACCTACACGTACTTTCAATGTATTGATCCATCCTATAGCTTGCATGAAATTTTCCTCATTCACCTTCCATGCCAGGGCGGCTGAAGGGAAGAAATCCCATTTATTATCTACGGCTAACATTGAAGCACCATCCCAACGACCTGTCAAGGTAATCAGATAACGGTCCATCAAAGAATAATTAATGCGGCCCATATAAGAAGCGCGTTGTTGTTCGCTGAATGAGGAACCTATACCGGCCTTTGATGTGTTGGAGTCACCTACACTATACCACAATGCGGTGGGGAATTTACATTCATAAGCGCGTACCTCGATACCTTCTGTACGATAATATTCGGCAGATTGCATTAATGTCAGTCCCAAAGAGTGGATTCTATTGAATGTTTTGTTTACAAAAATCATATTTTCCAATGTCCATGCCAATTTCTGGCTTTGGTTGTTGTAAGCTACATTCGGTTCTGTTGAGGCATACCCTAGCGGATTGGTGAAATCGTTACCATAATAACTACCTTCGCGTGCATTACGGTATTGTGCACCGAAGTTTGTACGCCATCTTATACCTTCCAGCGGAGTCCAGATTTTCCCGAAGTCCAGTTCAGCAAAAGAGCTTAACATAGCTCCGTAATAGCGTGTTTCATTCTGCGCCTGGTCAATGTTCAGTAGTGCATTGTGTTGCGAAGGACCATCAGACGGGCTCAGTAAGGAACCGTTTTCATCGTATGCCGGTGCATATGGCATCAGGTTGGTGGCTAAACCATAAGAGTCTTTGGCAGTAGTGTTTGAGAAGTTACTTACAATACCATAATTTTTAATGGAATGGCTGAGATTAACGCCCATGCCAACTTTCAGGAAATCGGTAGCCTGTATTTCACCATTCAAATTCACTGTATAGCGTTTGTAGTCCTGATCCTTCATCGGTGATTGCTGGTCCAGATATGCCAAAGACATATAAAGTTTTGATTTTTCGGTACCGGCAGACAGGGATAACTGGTGATTGTGAGTAATTGCCGTGCGGGTTACATAGTCTGTCCAGGGAGTTGTGGGTATTTTCGAGGAATCGTATACCGGAACTCTGGCAGCATATCCCAGAACCTTTTGTTCATATTCGGTGGCGTCACGTAATACAGGAGTACCATCGCTATTAAATTGGAAGGCCGAATTGAATACTGGACGCAGATAGGGGTATTTGGTTACACCGCCAAAATACGCATCACCATCAATATCGGGGTCGGGAGCATTGCCATACTTACCTGTATATGCATTTGCATTAATATTAGACTGGCGATTCCAGTCAATCAGTTCTCCTGAGTTCATCCAGTCAGTCATAGAATCAATCGTTGAAAAGGACATTGAACCATCGTAGTTAATGGTCACCTTGCCGGTTTTACCCTTTTTGGTACTGATCAGGACGACGCCGTTGGCTCCACGTGAACCATAAATAGCTGTGGCAGACGCATCCTTCAAAATTTCCATAGATTCTATATCGTTGGGATTGACATCAGCCATAGAACCTGCAGTCATCGGGATTCCATCGATTACATATAGCGGGTCGTTGCTTGCATTAATGGAACGATTACCACGGATGCGTACATCACCCAGTTCCCCCGGGCGGTTGTTGGATGTAATTTGCACGCCGGCAGCTTTACCTTGCATCGCTTGTAAAGCATTCTGTACCGGGCGCTCTTTGATTGTTTTTTCCGTTACTTGAGTTAGTGCTCCGGTTACGTCGCTTTTCTTCTGTACACCATAACCTACTACCACTACTTCATCCAGAATTTCAGCATCTTCTTCTAATGTAATATGAAAAACGGATTTCCCCCCCGCAGGAATATCCTGAGTTTTGTATCCGACAAAACTCACCTGTATAATCCCATTGTCAGGTACATTGGAGATGGTAAATTTACCATCGATATCGGTAATTGTACCATTTGTAGTACCTTTTACTACTATACTGGCTCCAATTACAGTTTCACCCGTTTTGTCGGTGACAGTACCCGAAACGGTTTTGCTTTGTGCAGCGGCTCCTATAGCCAATGCCGAGAACAAAGCCACGAGAAACAGCCGCTGGAGTTTACCCAAACGACTCAACAGACTTAAATTCTTGCTGTTTTTCATACTTTAATTATTAAGTTAAACAAAAGTTAGTTTTCTATTCTCTCAGGAG
>USSR01000093.1 GCA_900557355.1 uncultured Bacteroides sp. | reverse complement strand
CCGTGTTTGTGGACTTGGACGGTAACGGCGTAATCAATGAAGACGATAAGACCCGTGAGTTGGGCTATACCGACGACCCGCAATACATTGCCGGTCTGAATGCCGGTTTTGCATGGAAAGATTTCGAATTCAACATGCAGTGGACGGGTTCTTGGGACGTATCGCGTGTCATCAGCGACGTGTTCCGCTATCCGTTCCTGGACCGTACGACGAAAGACCGCGGCGGCTTGCTGAAATATCATGTTGAGAATACATGGAATCCCGACAGACCGGGGCAGGATTATGAATATCCGCGCGCCACTTGGTCCAACGGAGCTAACAACAACTATCAGGATTGCGCTCTTTATGAAAAAGATGCGAAATATCTGCGTTTGAAGACGATTATGCTTGCTTATAACATGAAACTTCCTTTCTTCAAGAAGATTGGATTGGATCGTGCCCAAGTGGCATTGAGCGGTTACAATCTGCTGACCTTTACTCCTTTCATTTGGGGTGACCCCGAAACACGTGCCAGCGCTTCGCCCTCATACCCGCTTCAACGTACTTATACCATTAGTCTGAAACTTAATTTTTAAGCAAAAATGAAACTGAATATCAAATATATCATAGGTGTGGCAGCTGTGGCTACTCTCGGAATGGTTTCTTGTACGGATGAGATAAAGTTCGGAAACGCATTTCTGGAAAAGGCTCCGGGCGGCACGGTGACTGCCGATGAGGTGTTTTCCAATCCGGAATATACCCGTAACTTCTTGGCGAGTATTTACTCTACACAGTATTACAATCTGCCCACCAATTCCACGAACGCTGCTCCGCAGTGCCAGAACTATTGGAAAGGAATGCCCGATGCGTTGGGGGATGACTTCCATCTTTTCTTCAACAATACCACAGTGTTTTCCAAATACTATGCCGGTGCGCTGAGTTCGGCTATTGATGACAAAAAGAACGGCAATATTTATCCTTATACGAACGAATTTATCTGGGAGAATGTGCGTCACAGCTGGATGCTGATTGAACGCATTAATGAAGTGCCCGACATGAGCGATGCCGAGAAAGCCCGTATAGCAGACGAAGCACGATGCCTGCTGGCTTATACTTATTTTATCGCTTTCCGTTGGTATGGCGGTCTGCCTATTATCCGCCAGTCGTTTATCGGCTCCGAAAGCAGTTACGACCTGCCCCGGCGCAGTGTGGAATCTACCGTGAACTTCATGCTGGAACTGCTGGATACAGCAATCGCCAACAAAGCATTGCCGTGGGCTTACACCGGTGCGGAAGCACAGTCGGAAACAGGCCACTGGACTTTGGCGGGTGCTATGGCGTTGAAGTGTAAGGTGCTGGCTTTCGCCGCGTCTCCTTTGTTCAATGATTTGCAACCTTATTATCAAGGCAAATATACGCTGGAAAATGAAGCTGATACCTGCGCTTGGTATGGTGGCAGCAAACCCGAACTGTGGACGAAACTGAAAGGCGCATGCGATGATTTCTTTACACAAATGAGAAGCCAGGGGCATTATCAGTTGATAAAACCGGCCGGAAATACGCAGGAGGATTACCGTTATGCCTACCGTAGCGGCTACATTCTGGAAAACAGTACTGAAATTCTGCATAGTGTCCGCCGTAGTAAAAATGCCAGTGGTAATGATTATGGCTGGTTCAATTTGGGATTTGGCTCTGCGGTAGATGGTAGCAAAACCAATGGTCGCTACGCCTATTGTCCTACGCAAGAATACGTCGAGATGTTCCCTTGGGCAGACGGTACTCCGTTCGATTGGGAAAAAGCGGAGAAAGAAGGCCGATTGGACAATATGTTCATTCAAGGCGATACCGTGAAAGGCAAACAACAGTTGCAGAATATCCGCTATACCCGCGACCCTCGTCTGTATGAAACCGCAGTGGTAAACGGTGCACGCCAAGCCGTGAACTGGGGTGACGGACGTGCCAGCGGTAATAACTGGGAAACTTGGGTAGGTGGTACTAATGCCAAACAAGATCCGAAAACCAATTCAGGGATATATGCCACCGGTTACCGTATGCTGAAATATCTGGTAGGTAGTGTCATGAACAGGAAGTTCCCGCAGTGGAATGCCATCATGTTGAGCGACATCTACTTGACATACGCGGAGGCCATCGTGCAGACCAGAGGTAGTTTTACGGAAGCCATCGATTACGTGGATGCCGTACGTGCTCGCGTGGGTCTGAAAGGACTGGTGGAATGCAATCCCGATAAGGACCTGACATCTAACAAAGAAAATCTGCTGGCGGAAATCATGCGTGAACGTGCTTGCGAATTGGCTTTCCAAAACGAACGCTACTTCGACTTGATCCGTTATAAGCGTGCCGACTTGTTGGAACGTCCGCTTCACGGCTTGCGTATTTATCGTTTGGTGAAGAATGGTAATGATTGGGTACGTTCCGAAGAACAGTGGTACAATAAGTCTTTCAACAAAGGCTTGGAGGAAGACGATCCTAACTTCTACGAACCGTCACACTTCGACTTCGAACGCTTCCAAATCACTGACACCCGTATTTGGTGGAAAGATGGTTTTGATCCGAAGTGGTACTTACAACCGTTCCCTATTACGGAAGTGAACAAGAATTACGGTTTGGTACAGAATGCCGGATGGTAACCCCTTTAATAATGAACAATCAAAAGGTATAAAGTAAAATAATACGTTATGAATAAAAAATATATAATTGTGTTGTCGCTCTTTGCTGGTTTGTGCCTGCCGACGACGGCACAGGAATCAAACGAAGAGCAGACCGACAAGTTTGTAGGCCAGACCATAGATGTAGGTGCCGAGCGATTGCTGACCCGTGAGGAGGCTACCGGTTCCGTGTCGGTCATTAGTTCCGAAACTACCGACCGTCGTAGTGCCAAGAATATCGGCAACTCCATTATTGGTCAGGGCAATGGCCTGATATCGTTGCAGAGCGGTGGTCGTTATGCAGATGTGAATCCTACTTTCTATATACGTGGGCTGCAAACATTGAACGGCAAGAACTCGCCGTTGGTCATGATCGACGGTATACAGCGAGACATTGTAAGCATCGCTCCCGAAGAAGTGGAAAGCGTCATCGTCCTGAAAGATGCGGCAGCAGTCGCCCTCTATGGATATAAGGGAATCAATGGAGCAATCAATATCGTGACTAAGCGCGGTAAGTACAACTCGCGCAGTGTCAAGGTGACATACGATCATTTGTTTACTTCGCTTGCCAACAAACCCAAATTCGTAGATGCCTATACGTATGGATTGGCCGTCAACGAAGCCCGTATCAACGATGGTCTGACAGGGCGTTACAGCAATCAAGAGCTCAATGCTTTGCGCGATGGAACCATGCCTTATCTCTATCCGAACGTGAACTGGGTGGATGAAACGTTCCGCGACAATGCGATGACCAATAAGTATAACATCGAATTCCGCGGTGGCGGCGAAAAATTCCGTTACTATACCATGCTGGATTTGATTTCCAACAAAGGATTTGTGAAAGAACCGGGTGCAAATGAAGGCTATTCCACACAAGACAAATACGTAAAAGGCAACTTACGCATGAACATGGATATCAACCTGACCCAGACAACCGATCTGCAGGTGAATCTGTTGGGCGTATTGCAGGAAACGTCAAGACCGGGTGCGCAGGCTGACCTTTGGGATCTGGTTTACACAGTGCCCTCTGCCGCATTCCCCATCAGGGATGAGAACGGTATTTGGGGAGGTAGCGACACATGGGCAGGTACACAAAATCCTGTGGCACAGAGCATCGGAGCCGCTTATTACAAAAATCATACCCGTTCGCTTTTTGCCGACATGAAGCTGACTCAGGACCTTTCCGGCTTGACAAAAGGATTGAATGCGTTCGTACGCATCAGTTATGACAATATAGCCAATATCTATGAAGACCATAGCAAAGAGTATGTCTACAGTGTCAATGCGCCTACATGGGCGGACGGTGCTTCCGAGCCTACTGTAAAGAGTGAAATTTATGGAAAGGATAGTGAAATGGGAACAGATGCGAAAACTAATGAATTTGACCGTCTACTCCATTTCGATGTGGGATTTAACTATCAGCGGACATTCGGCGACCACAGCATCTACAGCCAGTTGAAGTGGGACTACGAGAATAACGACCCGAATGGCGTCAACAACACGGTGAATCGTCAGAACATTACTTGGTGGTCGCATTATGGTTACATGAACCGTTATTTCGTTGACCTCGCTTTGGTAGAAAGTGGCAGTAGCCGTTTGGCTCCCGGTACCAAATGGGCTTTTTCGCCCACTTTGTCGGCCGCATGGGTCATCTCCAAAGAGAAGTTCATGGAAAATGTGGAATGGGTGAACTTCTTGAAACTGCGTGCATCGGCAGGTATCATCAATGTGGACAACTTACCGGGTGATGAAGTTTGGTCATACTATGCCCAGCAGTATGGCACTTCGGGAGGTACTTATCCTTTCGACAGCGGTTGGAACTCTAGTTTCGGACGTTCTTACCTTGAACGGGTGGCTACCACCAATCCGAGCCATGAAAAGGCCTATAAATACAATGTTGGTATGGATGCGAAACTTTTCGGATGTTTGGATGTGACTCTTGACCTTTGGAAAGAACACCGTACAAACATTTGGGTGACTTCGGAAGGCAAATACTCGGAAATTTTCGGTATGGAGCCTCCGTATGAAAATGCAGGTATCGTGGATAGTAAGGGTATAGAAGTTGGTCTTGATTATAGCAAAAAGCTCGGTCAAGTGGAATTTAATGTCGGCGGTAACTTCTCGTTGAACAAAAACGAAATCAAGGAAATGCTGGAAGAACCCCGCCAATATGCGAATCTTGTCCAGACGGGAAATCCTTACGGACAACTCTACGGATTGGAAGCTATCGGTTTCTTCAAGGATGAAGCAGACATCGCTGCAAGTCCCACACAGAATTTCTCTACGGTGAAGCCCGGTGATATAAAGTATCGCGACGTGAATGGCGACAACATCATCGATACCAACGATGAAGTGGCTATCGGCTACAGCACCACTTGCCCGGAAATATACTACAGCCTGCATTTGGGTGCGGAGTGGAAAGGACTCGGATTCTATGCCATGTTCCAGGGGACAGGCAATTACAGTGCCGTTCTCAACACCAAGAGCATGTATTGGCCGTTGATAAACAACACCAATATCTCGCAATATGCTTACGACAATCGTTGGACACCGCAGAATCAGAATGCCAAGTTCCCGCGTCTGAGCAGCCAAAGCAATGCCAACAACTACCAGACATCTACTCTGTGGTTGGCCGACCGCTCATTTATCAAGTTGCGCAATCTGGAAGTGTACTACAAGTTGCCCGCTTCTTGGCTGAAAAAGACGAAAATTGTAAACGCCGCTAAATTGTATGTACGTGGCATTGACCTCCTCAGTTTCGACCATATAGATGAGAACGACGCCGAAGCGTATGGAATCAATCCTATGACGAAAAGCGTTGCGTTGGGGCTGAGTGTTACGTTTTAATTTTATGAACGAATTAATACATTAGAATTATGAGCAATAAAATATGGAAATCTGTCTTTGTCGTGTGTGCAGCCGGATGCTTGGCTTCATGTTCTGATCAGATGGACTACAATGAGTACAACATCTTCGACAAGGACTATATAACACAGAACTTCGGTAATGTAGGTGGATTCATGACCGACATCTATAACACCGTGGACTATGACTTCGGTAACTACTCATCGGGTGCCATGCAGGCATCTGCTACAGACGAAAGTGAGTACAGTCTTTTGGGTAATGGTATCGAGCACTTCTACAATGGAGCTTGGAGCCCTACCAATGCAAAGGCGTCAGTCTGGAGTAGCATGTATAAAGGCATCAGTACTTGCAACCACGTGATTTACGAATTGCAGGGCTTGTCATTCGATGAACTGAAGCTGAACAACGACTATGCCGCCCAACTTCACCGTTATGAGAACTACAAGTATGAAAGCCGTTTTATGCGTGCTTACTTCTACTTCTGCTTGGTTCGCCAATATGGTGATGTACCTTTGGTGACCAAACAAATCACGGCAGAAGAAGTCAATTCGTTAGAACGGACTTCGGCAGATAAAATCTTTAAGTTCATCATAGATGAATGTGCGGAAATCCAATCATTGATTATCGAAGATTACAGTAATCTGGGAGAATTTTCTACAGGTACGGAAGAGACCGGTCGCGCGGACCGACTTGCCGTGCTCGCATTGAAAGCCCGTGCTGCCTTGTATTGGGCCAGCCCGCTGTTCAATCCAAGTGGTGACAAGGAACGCTATCATATGGCAGCTTTGTATGCCAAAGAGTTGCTCGATGCTGCCGATAAACGTGGCAAAGGCCTTACTGCCAATTATGCGGATTTGTGGGATGCCGGAAGTTTCAATACGCCCGGCATTATGAAGGAAATCCTCTACGGTCGCCGTTATTATAAAAATTCATCCGGCGATAACTTAGTGGAAACCAACAATTACCCTGTGGGCATTGAAGGTGGTAAGGGAGGAAACTGTCCTACTCAGAATTTAGTCGATGCTTACGATATGCTCAACGGTAAATCGATCGGTGAAGACGGCTCGGGGTATGATGAGAAGAATCCTTATCAGGATCGCGATCCGCGCCTGGAGGCTACGGTAGCTGTAAACGGTGCACAATGGCCTACTTATTCCGGTGCCGCCAAGATTGAAACATTCCAGGGGGGCATCAATGGTGAGCCTTTGACTGGAGCCACACCGACAGGCTATTACCTCAAAAAACTTTGTAACGGTGCCATCTCATTGGCCAGCAATAGCAAGTTTAAGGAGTCTCGTCATACTTGGTTGACTTTCCGTCTGGGCGAAGTTTATTTGAATTATGCAGAAGCTGTATTCAAGTATCTGGGTGGCGCAGATATTACCAGCATGGAATTCCCGATGTCGGCCCGTGCTGCTGCCAGCAAGACACGCCAACGTGCTGGTATGCCGGACTTTGAACAAGGAATGGATGCCAATACATTCTGGACTAAGTTGTGTAACGAACGCTTTGTTGAACTGGCTTTCGAAGGGCATCGTTTCTGGGATGTCCGTCGTTGGAAAGAGGCTGATAAATATTTCAAGAATATTGTTGAAATGAAGCTGGTTAAGGAAGCCGATGGAAGCATTACTTACGTGCGCAAGAATGTATCACGCCAATGGGATGACAAGATGTATTTGTTCCCGATTCCCCAATCAGAAAGATCGAAAAATCCAAATCTGACACAGAATCCGGGTTGGGAATAAAGGAATATATTTTAAACAAAAGTTATGTAAAGTAGAGATTGAATTCAATCAAGAAAGAAGAGCGACTGTGAAGCCGCTCTCTTTTCGTATAAATAATAATATACTAATTTATGAGAAAAATACTATTAATCATGCTGTCGCTTCTATCCGTTCTTCAGATAGAAGCACAGAAGACAATTGACTTATCCGGAGACTGGAATTTTGAAATAGACAGGCAGGATATAGGAGAAAAAGAAAAGTGGTTTAACCAAACATTGCAAGATGTGATTGAACTGCCCGGTTCAATGCCCGAAAGGCTGAAGGGAGATGATGTAACGGTTCGTACCCGGTGGACCGGTAGTCTTTATGATAGTTCTTATTACTACAATCCGTATATGGAGAAGTATCGCAGAGAAGGTAACGTAAAGCTGCCGTTTTTCTTAACGCCTGATAAACATTATGTAGGAGTAGCTTGGTATCAAAAAGAAATTAATCTTCCTAAAGATTGGAAAAAAGAACGTATTGTGTTGGTTCTGGAACGTCCGCATATTGAGTCTACTGTTTGGGTAAATGGGCATAAGGTGGGGATGCAGAATAGTTTATGTGTAGCACACATATATGATGTCACCCGATATGTACGTCCCGGAAAATGTAATATAACCATCAGAATAGATAATCGCATTAAAGAAATTAATGTAGGACCGGATTCACATAGTATTACAGACCAGACTCAGGGAAACTGGAATGGAATTGTGGGGCGGATATGTTTGCAGGCTACACCACATGTCTATTTTGATGATATTCAGGTATTCCCGGAACCGGAACAGAAACTCGCAAGAGTGAAATTGCGTATTAAATCTTCTAACAAAAGCTCAACCACAGCGCAGGTGAGATTGTCAGCTGAGAGTTTTAATGCAGAAAAGAAGCACATACTTCCGGTTTTAATGCAAGAAGTGAAAGTGAAACATGGCATAGCAGAGCAAGAAATTGTTTTACCTATGGGAGATGATATGCTACTTTGGGATGAATTTAATCCGGCATTGTATAAACTGACGGCTGAAATCAGTACCAGCAAAGGGAAAGAGGTAAAAGAAATTCAGTTTGGTATGCGCCGTTTTGAGATTAAAGGCAAATGGTTTTATGTGAATGGTCGTAAAACGATGTTGCGCGGAACAGTAGAGAACTGCGATTTCCCTTTAACAGGTTATGCTCCTATGGATGTGGAAAGTTGGGAAAGGGTTTTTCGCATTTGTCGTAGTTATGGGTTGAATCATATGCGATTCCACTCTTTCTGTCCTCCTGAAGCAGCTTTTATAGCTGCCGACCTTGTAGGATTCTATTTGCAGCCTGAAGGCCCAAGTTGGCCTAATCATGGTCCTAAACTAGGATTGGGACAGCCCATTGACAAATATTTAATGGATGAAACCATAGCACTGACCAAAGCCTATGGTAATTATGCCTCTTATTGTATGTTGGCATGTGGAAATGAGCCGAGCGGACGTTGGGTGGACTGGGTTACCAAATTCGTGGATTATTGGGAGAATACAGATCCGCGTAGAGTATATACAGGAGCATCAGCTGGTGGCGGATGGCAATGGCAACCTCGTAACCAATATCATGTGAAAGCTGGTGCTCGTGGGCTTACCTGGAGGCAAAAGCGCCCGCAAACCAACGATGACTATCACATGCAGAGCCGCATTGATACAGTGAGTCAGCCATACGTATCACATGAGACAGGCCAGTGGTGTGTATTCCCTAATTTTAACGAGATACGGAAATATACCGGAGTGAACAAAGCCAAAAATTTTGAAATATTCCGTGATATTCTGAATGATAACCAGATGGGAGAACAAGCGCATTGTTTTATGATGGCATCGGGTAAATTGCAAGCGTTATGTTATAAGTATGAGATAGAAAAGACACTGCGTACTCCTGACTATGCAGGATTTCAACTATTGGCCTTGAATGATTATTCAGGACAGGGGACGGCACTTGTAGGAGTACTTGATGTGTTCTTTGAAGAGAAAGGATATATTAGTGCACAAGAATGGAGGCGCTTCTGCTCACCTACTGTACCATTGATGCGTACGGACAAGTTTGTATATACGAATGATGAGGCATTCGTTGCTGATATTGAAATTGCTCATTTCGGTGAGAAAACCTTGAAACATGCCCCTGTGACGTATACCATAAAGGATGTGTACGGTAAAGTCTATACTCGCAATACATTAGGGAATAAGGACATTCCTATCGGTAATTTTCACGTTTTGGGACATATCGAATTTCCTCTTGGGGAGATAAAGAAACCGACGGAATTAAATCTGGAAGTTCGTATTGAGGGTACTGAAGCTGTAAATGATTGGAACTTCTGGGTATACCCCAAAAAGGTGGAATTGGTACAGAATGATGTTTATACTACGGACACGTTAGATACTAAGGCTTTAGATATCTTGCAAAGTGGTGGAAAAGTCTTAATTCTTGCTGCCGGTAAAGTCAGTTATGGGAAAGAGGTGTCTCAGATGTTTACACCTGTTTTTTGGAATACATCCTGGTTTAAAATGCGTCCTCCGCATACTACGGGCATTCTGGTAAATCCCAAGCACCCTTTGTTCCGTGAGTTCCCGACAGAATATCATAGTAATTTGCAGTGGTGGGAGCTATTGAATCGTGCCCAAGTGATGCAGTTCACTGACTTTCCGTCCGATTTTCAGCCTACAATACAGAGCATAGATACCTGGTTCCTGAGCCGGAAGATTGGTATGCTATTTGAAGCTAAAGTGCTCAATGGAAAATTGATAATGACTACTATGGATCTTACTACAAATACTGACGAGCGTATTGTTGCAAGGCAGATGCATAAAGCTATTCTGGATTATATGAATTCTGATAGTTTCCGTCCGATGTATACAATAGAGCCAGAACGGATCAGTGATTTATTTAAAAAAGTAGCAGGTGATGTGAAATCATATACAAAAGGATCTCCGGATGAATTGAAGCCGAAAATAAACTAATGAAAATGGTTTTCATCCATATTCCCTACATCCCCTACACCGGCTATTGTTTTCTTTTGATTATTAGATATATAGTCGGTGTAGACTGTGGTGTAGGACGGTGTAGGAAACTTTTATCCTACACCGTAAAACTGATGAAGAAGAATGTTTTTAATCCTGTAATTTATTAATTCACAGAGCCTTGATGTACACTATGCAATCTTTACCCGCATCCATGCAAATATCTCTTTTTTAGCCTGAATTATTCATTTCGGGAGTTAAAAAGGGGCATCACTTCATTAGGAGTTGAGGAGTCGACCCTCATACTCTCAGTATAGAGAGTTGAATGATAGATGTAAAACCTGATATGTTCTTTCCTTTTTCCCCTAAAGCTTTAAGGTTAATGCCGCTATGCTGTAAGCAAAACTTCGCTTTTCGGCTGGGGGCTGTCCGTCCCGCAGTTACGGGCTACAGAGCCCCCAACCGGAAAACGTGCAGTCCGCAATTGCGGGGCGAAGTTTTGCTACGGGTAAAAGAACAAAAACAATAAAGCAAGATCCGATTTTCATCCGGCTTTCTTCCCATCCTTCTTATTGTTCCTAAGTGTTCTACCGCGAGATCTATATGGCTGGCGTATCAGATCTACAGATCCCGCAACCGGATGTTCAGGTTCCTTCCGTTGCCTGACGTGATGAAAGGAATCCATATTGTTTCCCAGTGAAATAATACAGAGTAATATTGTAATTTATTCCGGTTCTACCTGAGGCTTTTCACCTCCCTTTTGATATACAGAAGGTGATATGCCAAACTGCCCTTTAAAGCATTTGCTAAAGTAGAACGGATCATTTATGCCAACTTTATAAGCCACTTCTGCTACCGTAAGGTGTTCTTCCGATAACAATAATTCCGCTGCTTTTTTCATACGCATGATGCGTAAATATTCGTTGGGTGAGTATCCGGTTATACCTCGTATCTTTTTATAGAATACAGTACGTCCCAGTTTCATAAGTTGAGCAAATTCTTCTATTGAGAAATCAGAACGCGAAATATTAGCTTTTAACACGATGTCCAGACGGTCGGTAAATTCTTTATCACGATCGGTGGAATACATGGCTGCATGTATAATACCCGGTTCATTGGAGAATTTCTCGCGGAGTTTTTCCCGTTGTTCTATAAGGCGGAACGCTCGTGCCAACAAGAATTTGATGCTGAATGGTTTGGATATATAAGCATCTGCGCCGGATTCAATCCCTTCCAGTTGTTTCTCTGGCGAACTGAGTGCTGTTAACAAAATAATAGGAATATGGCTGGTTGCAAAGTCCGATTTCAATCTTTTTGTGACCTCAAACCCGCTCATTCCTGGCATCAGGACATCGCAAATGATTAAGTCAGCATCATAAGTACGGGCCTTCTCAAAGCCAGATGTTCCATCTACTGCCACTTCTACTTCAAAGTAAGTGCCAATTTCTTCTTTCAGCAGTTCACGAATGTCATTATCATCTTCAATTATCAGCACTTTTCGTTTATTCAGAGGAATTGCTGGTTGGGGAGATTCTAAAGTGGCTGGAGTACGTTCACTCAGAGGAGGTGTTTGTTCGTTCATCTCTTTTAGTAGCACATTGCCGGGAATAAGAAAGTCTTTTTCTGTATAAACAGATTTGTCGGTAGGAAGACAAACAGTAAAAATGGAACCTCCCCCTTCATTATCATTATATTCGATGGTGCCTTTATGAACTTGTACCAATTCATGCGTAAGATGTAATCCAACTCCGATACTGTCACCAGAGAAACTGCTTTGCATAAAGCGTTTGAATAACTCATGTTGTTTTTCTTTGGGAATGCCTACTCCTGTATCAGAAACTTGAATGTGTATAGTTTTCTTTGTCTCATCTATCTGTATGGAAAAAATGATGGTACCATTGGCAGGGGTGTATTTGAAAGCATTCGATAATAAATTGTAAGTCACTTTATCCAGATTTCCTTTATCGATGAACATTTTATAAGATGGTACGGATGGCTTGAAAAGGAATTTCATCTTTTTCTGTTCTGCTACATCACCAAAACTGAGAAATATTTCATAGAGGAAGCCGATAACATCTGTTTCTTCCAGTGACAATGCTAACTTATTATTCTGCATTTTTCGGAATTCCAGTAACTGGTTGATAAGTCTCAGCATACGCTGGGTGTTTTTATTCATTATATGTAATGGAGAGACCAGTTCATTTGGAATATTGCCAATGCGCTGCATCTTCTCCAATGCGCCTTGAATCAATGTGAGCGGAGTACGGAATTCGTGGGAAATATTGGTGAAGAATACTAATTTGTACTCTGTCAATTGTTTTTCTACATGGATACGATTACGTAATTGATTGAAATTATTGGCAATGCGATAGGCAAAGAACAAAGCTAATATGATTAGAATTACATATCCTAACATGGCCCAGCTACTTTTCCAGAATGGAGGAACAATAACTATTTTTAAAATAGTTTCGTCGTTATTCCAGATACCGGCTCCATTGCAAGATTTTACATGGAGAGTATAAGTACCGGGATTGAGATATTTGAAGGCTGCAGAACTTGATGAAGAAGGATCACTCCATCCTTTATCGTAATTCTCTAGCCAATATCGATATTTAGTCTGTCCATTGTCTGAATAATCGAAAGTGGAGAAGTCCAGAATAAAAGAGTTCTGAAAATATTTTAAAGTGATTTTATCAGAATAAGCCAAAGATCGTTCTGCTAGGGGAGAATCTTTCATTTCGGGACTCATCTGGATGCCATTGACTTTTAAATTAGTAAAGACAATAGGAGAGAAAGTTTCATTTTCCGGCATTTTCTCCGGTTCGATAATTGTCAGACCATAATTTGTACCGAAAAGAAGTTTTCCATCTGCTCCCTTACACGAACAATTATCTGTATAAACATTTCCCAGTGTGTAGGAGGAGAAGAAGTAATTTTCAAACGAATGGTTTTCGGGAGTGAATTTGGAAATACCATATTCTGTTGCTACCCATAGTTTTCCCTGGTTATCTTCTTCGATAGACATTACCACATTATTTACTAACCCTTCCGGTATACCGTAGTGTTCATATTCCAGAGAATTATAGTTGTCTGTAGGAGTGCACTGATTGATGCCTGCTCCGGAAGTACCTACCCACATTCTGCCTTTGCTGTCACGGAATAGACATCTGATTTCATTAGAACAGAATTTACCATTTACGTTGTTGAATAAATGATAATTGTCGCTATTGGCAATCAGCGAGTCAGGATGGAAAATGCAAAATCCTTCGCTGGTACCCATCCATATCATACCGTTTTCATCTTCTAATAGGTCTCTTACTCTTTTTAAACCATATTTTTGTTGGAAAAAATGGCGGAATTTATACTTGCCATCGCTTGTCGGTTCGGCTAAATCTAAACCTCCTCCCAATGTACCTACCCACATACGGCCTTTTTTGTCACGATAAATAGAAAAGATGTGATTGTGTGCTAATGATGATGGATCGGAAGGGTCGTTTTTATACCATGTGTCTCCTATTTTTAATCCTTCTCCTCGGGTTCCCATCCAGAGCTTTCCGCGATTGTCTTCAGTAATAACGTAAACATTGGAATGAAGATATTGATTCTTGTATTGAGGGTTTAAGTGAATATCATAATTATATAATTCCCCTTTTCGAGTTCCTATCCATATATTTCCATTGTCCGTTCGACTCAACATCCGAATGGTATTCGAACGGTCGAAGAGATCCGGAGAATCCGGATAGATGCGGGTTATCCCTTCATTGGATATTGTGATGCGTGATAATCCGGAATGCTCGGAGCTTACCCAAATAGCTCCCGCTTTGTCCTCCATAATAGCTAATAGGAAATCCGAACCGATGGGAGAATCTTTTGTATTAGAAACGAAGTGCTCTAATTTATCTTCAGATGGCTTGTAGGCGAATAAACCATTGCCGTAAGTTGAAATCCAGATGATTCCTCGGGAATCATGTACTATATGATAACGTTCATTATCAATATAGCTTAATTTATCTTTGGGTATTAGTTGTAGTTCTTTTGTTTCTCCTGTTTCTGAAAGAATATAGTAGATTTTCCCTGTATGATTGAAGACCCAATAGTTACCACGGTTATCGTTGAGTACAATACCTTCTTTGATGTTCAGTTTAGGATCATTTGTCACCTTATGAGAGTTGAAATCATAATTGTATGTACCCGTGGAAGTGAAAATAATCCATTGATTTTTAAATGCGAATTTGCAGTTAGAACGTATTTTCCCAGCAGGCAGTTCTGCAGATTTAGATAGTTTCCCGGAAGTTGTATTATACCAATATATATAGCCATCATCCGTTAGGAAGAACATATCCCGTTCGTGTGTGATGGAAGCTATAAAATTGTTCTTCCTGTCTATAATATTAAAATCTCCTTTAGAAATGAATGCAAGCCCGCGCATCGTACCAATCCAAATACGGCCGGCTTCATCTTCCGTTAAG
>USSR01000092.1 GCA_900557355.1 uncultured Bacteroides sp. | reverse complement strand
AGACCTCTCCGCGAGCAGTCACCACCACCCGTTCTCCGTCGGGAGATGCACTGGCGGCTGTCAGATACTTAGCCCCATTCTTTATGGCGCTGCGTGCATAGATATTATCCGAAGCAAGACTGATATTGACTTTCTCGGGCTGACGGGTGGCAGCATCCATCTTATAGATATATCCGCCATTCTCAAACACAATGGTATTGCCGGAAGCACTCGGGAACTTCACATCATATTCAGTAAAGTTAGTAACCTTCGACGTCTGCTTTGTCTTCGTATTATAAACAAAGATATTCATGGTGCGGTCACGGTCGGAAAGGAAAAAGATATCATCGCCTATCCACATGGGGAAGATATCCTGAGCAACATTATTCGTTATATTCTCCACTGATTTCTTTGCCGGATCGTATATCCAGACATCATCCGCCATACCACCTTTATAATACTTCCAGGTACGGAATTCACGCATGGTACGGTTGTAAGCCAGTCGCTTGCCATCGGGAGAATAACTACAGAATCCACCCTCGGGCAAAGGAATAATTTCGGGCATACCACCCTCCTGATTGACAGAATAAAGCTTACCGGCAAAACCGTCACTGATACGGTTACGATAAATGATCTGTTTACCATCTGGTGTCCAAGTCATCACAATATTGTTAGGTCCCATACGATCGCCCAGATCATCACGGGAATTCGTTGCAGTATACGTCAGGCGTTGTGGTTCTCCACCGGCTGCCGGAATGGCATATACTTCCGTATTTCCATCATACTGACCGGTAAAAGCAATCGTTTTGCCATCGGGTGAAAAACGAGGGAACATTTCGTAACCCACATGCGAAGTCAGGCGCTGCGCCTCTCCTCCAGTGACAGGCACTCTATACAAATCGCCTGCATACGAGAAAACAATCTCGTTCCCGTTCGTTGCCGGAAAACGCAATAAACGCGCTTCACCTGCTGCCGAAAGACAGACAGATACACCTACAAGGGCAAATAGGGATAAAAGTAATTTCTTATTCATACTCTTAAATATTAATTGACTTACAAAAGTATGAAAAGAAAAATAATAATTACACAAAAAGCATACAAAAAGATCAATCCTGCCAATTTTCATTCAATAAAAACTCCGAGATATGCTTGTGTCTCACCCCCTCTATATTGTCCTGCCATATTTCATCCATACTCACTACATATTTGGGATAATGGTCATTAATGGCAAGTAAAGGTGTAAACTCCCTGTCAATGGTGGCCTGCGATGCCAATTGATAAGTGACCTGAACATAAATCTTTTCTTCTCTGCGCAATGCCACGAAATCGACCTCCTTATCATCCTGCTTGCCAATGTACACTTTATAGCCTCTCCGCTTCATTTCCCAATATACCACATTTTCCAACGCTCCAGCTATCAGGCGGTCTTTATATCCCATTACCGAGTAAATAAGCGACAAATCACTCACAAAATATTTTTCATTGGTCTGTAGCAATTCTTTCCCTTTTATGTCGTAACGCTGCACACGCTGAATGATAAATGCTCCTTCTAAAGCACTCAAATAGTTATAAATAGTATTAATATCCACCTTACGTTGCTGATTTTTGAAATAATCGGCAATATTCTTTGCATTCAAACGATTACCGATATTATCAAAAACAAATTTCACTATTCGTTCCAGCAGTTCCACATTACGAATGCCATGGCGTTGCACCGTATCGCGCAAAATAACAGAAGAATAAATATCATACACAATCTTATAAATAGCCTCATAAGTATAATCAGTCGTATGAATAGCAGGAAAACCACCCATACGCAAATATTTCCGAAACTCCTCATGAATTCCTATTTTATCTTGAAACAAAGACAGACCATGAAAATCCAGATACTCCCTGAAAGAGAGAGTCATAATATGAAAGTCAACATATCGGCCAGCCAAATAAGTAGAAAGTTCTGAAGAAAGCATACGGGAGTTAGAGCCGGTTACATAAATATCCACATCCCAATCTACCATAAACGAATTGACTGCCTTCTCCCAATGTTCCACTTCCTGTATTTCATCCAGAAGAATATAATATTTCTCCTTTGCACTTTTCACTACATTGCTAATATGGATATATAAAGCTTTAGCATTTTTCACATCCATCCATTCGAAACTCTCAAAGTTCATGTAAATGATATGGTTTTTATCCACTCCTCTCTTCATGAGTTCCTCACGGATTAATTGCAAAACAACCGATTTCCCGCAACGACGGATCCCGGCAATCACTTTTACAAAAGGCTGGTCTATAAAGGGAATGATTTGCTGCATGTATAGTTCTCTATCAATCATATCGGCAAAATGTTTTAGGGATTACAACCACAAAGATACACTATTTCCGGAAGACCTTTAGGGTTATACCCCGAAGAAAAGGATTGTTTTCGATTTTTTTTAGGGTTATACCCCGAAAACAATATCAAAAGCAAGAAAATCTTCGCCACTTTAAGTACAACTCAACCGATGCTCTGATTATTAACAAACTCTCCGGGTTTGATACCGAATTGCTTTTGGAAACATTTGGCAAAATAAGATGGATTATTAAAACCTACCATATAGCAAATCTCATTGATCCGGTATTTATTCTCTGAAAGCAAAGCAGCAGCTTTCTTTAACCTCACAATCTGAATCAGTTCATTCGGAGTAACATTAGCCAGCGTTTTTATTTTGGCAAATAATCCGGAACGACTGATGCAAAGTTCTTCTGCCAGAAAATCAACAGACAGTTCCGAATTTGAGAAGTTTTGCTCTATAATCTCATTGATACGGGTAAGGAATTTATTATCCATAGAATTATTGGCAATACTGTTCAATGGTACCAATGGCATTTTAGAGAATTTCTGACGCAACAAATTACGTAGATCAAGCAGATTCTTAATACATGCTTCCAGATACTGTACCGAGAAAGGCTTTTCAATATAAGCATCCGCCCCGCAGTCCATACCTTCTATCTTTGAATTCGTATCCGTTTTAGCTGTCAGCAAAATAAACGGTATATGACTGATGGCCTGATCAGCGCGCAAAGCCTTGCAAAGTTCCACCCCATCCATGCGCGGCATCATCCAGTCGCTCACAATCAAAGTCACATCATTCTCCTTCAACTTTTCCAAAGCCTCTATCCCATCTTCAGCCGTAAGAATAGAGTATTGATTAGAGAAACTGCCGGAAAGGAAGTTCAGCATTTCTTCGTTATCATCCACAATCAGCATGACTGGTTTATCCTTAGAGACTACTGCCGGTAAACTTTCCGATAAAATATCCTCAGGAATTGTCGGATTCAGTCCATTCGCTTCCCCTTCCTGAACTGCCTCCTGACTTTGTTCTATGGGCAACGTTACTATAAAGGACGATCCTTTATTGACTTCAGACTCCACTTCTATGCAGCCATTATGAAACTCCACAATACCTTTCACAATACTCAGTCCAATACCTGTACCGGGTTTATTGTCCATGGCCTGATAGAATGGTTTGAAAATCTTCTTCTGATCCTCCTTACTTATACCGATTCCGTTATCTGTCACCCTGATTACAAATGTATGCTGTTTCGGTTGCACCACACACGAAAGGATAACTTCATCTTTTGTATACTTACTTGCATTCGTCAGCAAATTACTGATAAGCTTTGTAATCGCCTCGCTATCCACCATAGCCGTAAAATTCGCATCGGGATACTCCACCGTAAGATGAGCACCATGTTGGGTTATGAAAGGATTAAACCGTTCACAAACAGCCTCCAGCAATTGACGGATATTCTGTGATGTGTACTTCATAGTCATCCCCTCCTGTTCCACTTTGCGGAAATCCAACAACTGATTTACCAAGAACAATAATCTCTGACTATTACGATCTATAATATTAAGGTCATCACGCAGCATCGCCGGCATAGGTATGGATGATCTCATAATCTTTTCCAACGGACCAATGATAAGCGAAACCGGAGTACGGATTTCATGAGCTATCATTGTGAAAAACTTAATCTTAGCTTCATGCACCTCTTTCTCTTTATTCACATTCAGTTGCTTAATCTCTGCTGTATGTTTCTTTTCACTCCTTTTCAGCAGAAAGCGGATGAAGAAAGTCAATGCCACACACAACAACAGGAAATAAAACAGTTTGGCCGGTAGACTCCAATAGAAAGGCGGATGAATAACTATTTTCAGGCTTGCTTCCTGTTCGCTCCAGATACCATCGTTGTTAGTAGCCCTCACCTTAAAAATATAGGTCCCGGCAGGCAGATTGGTATAAGTAGCCTTGTTTTGGGAACCTACATAATTCCATTCTTTATCAAACCCCTCCAGTTTATAAGCATACTGATTCTTTTCCGGCGTACAATAGCTCAATGAAGCATAAAGCAAGCTGAAGACATGATCTTTATAAGATAATTCCAGCTGTTCCATCTGGTTCAGAGCCTTCGGCAACAACTTATCACCTATCCGGATCTCTTTATTGAATACTTCCAGTCCCGTAATAATTACCGGAGGGAGTATCTTGTTCGTTCTAATCTGATAAGGATAGAAAGCATTAAACCCATTTACAGAACCAATGTAGATTTTCCCATCGGAAGCTTTCAAAGCAGCATTCACCAGAAATTGCTCGCTTTGCAATCCGTCGCTTCGTGTAAAGACCTGGCAACTTTCTCCGGGAACATATCGCACCAGCCCTTTTGTAGTAGTCAGCCATAAGACACGCTGATCTTCAATAATAGCACAAATATTACTGCTGGGAATATCCAATGGAATTAATTCAAATTGGTCTTCCTTTGCATTGTATTTGCAAAGTCCGTTCATCGTTCCAATCCACATTTCCCCATTACCATCTATCAATACACAATTCACCTGATCATTAATCAATGCACCGGGGGCACTGCTATGTACATAATTCGTCCATTCCTGCTTACCCGGATCATACTTGAACACCCCGTTTCCCTGAGAAGAGAACCAGATATTTCCATCGGCATCCTGATCTATGTCCATGATCCAAGAACCAAGATCCCTTATTCGGGTAAAGTTATCCTCGTCCCTGTTATACAAGTTTACTCCCGACATGGAGGTTACCCAAATACGGGCTTCACGGTCCTTAAAGATAGCATAAGAGCTGCTTCTATCAAGGGTCGTGGGATCTCCCGCTTTAGTTGTATAAACTCTGTGTACCCCTGTCTTTGTATTCAACACATTAACTCCCCCCGTATAAGTACCAATCCATAAATCATCACCATCCATACAAAGTGCATGTACGTTATGATAAGAAAGACTATTTCTGTGCTCATCGGGCAGATAATGAGTAAAACGTTTATCTTTAGGTGAAAAGCAACTCAAACCACCGTCATCAGAGGCAATCCAAATATGCCCGTAAGTGTCTTCACAAAAGCGTCCGATAACAGTTCCATTGACAGAATTGGAAAAACGAGAATGAGCAAAGCACTCAAACTGCCCGGTATTGGGTGACAGATAATTCACACCACCATAGAAAGTTCCTATCCAGATTCCGCCTTCGCGGTCTTTTACAATAGGATAAACAAAACGATTGGACAAAGAATAAGGATTCGTTTCATCTTCTGTAAATAATTGGTGTTCGCATGTAAGGGTATTAAACAGCAAAAGCCCGTCATCCGAACCTATCAGTAGTTGATGGGGAGCATATTCCATCAAAGAGTGAATATGCGTTGCCCCTTTACCATCCGACGGGTGCAAGTAAGTAGTTGCCTTACCAGTATACCGGTCTATCTTTTGCAAACCACACTCCCAGGTTCCCAACCAGAGTGCATGTTCAGAATCTTCCAGCATAACCAAAGAGTTGGAATCATACCCACCCGTATCGTAGGTAATATGGAAAGGCTCAAATTTATTCTCCGCTTTATTCAACTTAGAGACAGTCGGGTATCCCCAATTAGTAACAGCCCATATTTGATTTTCACCGTCAATCAACACACTGGCCATTAACCCATCGGCATTTTTAAACTCATAATGCTCCAGATAATGTTTGGATACATTATATTTGAAGATTCCCTGACCTACGGTTGAAAACCACAAATTGCCATCCCTGTCTTCAGCAATATGATTCACATTGGTTTTAATACTATCCCCTTTAGCTGTCAGAAGCTTAAACGGTTCGAAGTTTTCCGTTTCATAATCATAAATATAAACTCCGTCCCCTGTTCCTATCCAAATTCGATCTGCAGTATCATATAAAAATGAGATATAATCATTAATTCCTTCAGGATTCAACCTGTATATTTTAATAGTGGTACCGTCATAACGGTTTAGACCATCATCTGTACCTAACCACATAAAGCCATATTTATCCTGCATAATAGCACGTACAGCAGAAGAAGACAATCCGTCTTCTACTGAAAAATGACGAAACCAAAAATCAGTAGAACCGGCAGAGAGCATCAGCGGAACCATAACAGCTATAATTGCAAGGATAATCTTTTTCATTTCTTTACCAGATATTGGTTGAACATAATTCCCAGTACAATCAATATGAGGCCGATATACGTTGTAAATACAATCTGCTCACCCAATATGATTGCAATAAAAAACAAAGACAAGAAGGGAGACAGGTAGCAAAGCTGGTTGACTAGTGCCGGATTGGATGTTTTCCGCATGGCAAGACTGAAAAAGATAAAAGGAATACCCATTTCGAACCCACCGACATACATACCCGACAAGATACCGGGCAAAGTATTCAAATGAACACCCACTATCATTGCGCCAATCAGCAAATACAACGTGCCGAACAGGAAACTCATAAACAGAGCGATACTACCATCTGCTTTATCTTTGAACTTATTGTTTATCATCCAATACATGGCCCACAGCAAAGCACTCAATGCCGCCAATAATAAGCCATGCACGGGTATATCCATACCTCCCGACTGTCCGGTTCCTACAGAAATAAGTACTACTCCACCCAGTGAAATGAACATGCCGATATATTTCTTCGGTGGTATGGGCTGATGGGCGAACAAGGCCAACAGAATAAGCAGTACAATAGGCCATGCATAATTGATGGGCTGTGCCACCTGTGCAGGTAGCAGGTCGTATGCTTTGAACAACACCAGATAATAAGCGACAGGATTCAGTAATCCCAATAATGCAAAGTATCCCCATTGGCGACCGGAAAGTTCCGACACCAGTCTCCACTTCTTCTGGAAAGTCAGCAAAAGGGCAAATATGACTAATGAAGTACAACTGGCTATCAGCAGCATCTCAAAATGAGTTAGATGCGTTAAAGCTATCTTAAAAGCAGTGGCTACAGTAGACCAACTAAGCACTGCAATGCAGGCATAAACAACGGCACTTGTACTGTTTTTCATCGGTTCATATATGTTTCTTTTGCAGACATCGTATTTATCTGTATGTTTATAAAGGATTGCTTCCCGTAACCCTGATGCGGTATGGCCATTGAGCATCTTTCTCTCCCGGAGCGGGATTCATCCAATGTTCCGTTGGCGCTCCCATCACAACCAGCCACAAATAAGTCAGAGTTTGATCTTTTGGAGCTGTAAAAATAATACTTTTCCCGCTATTATCGCCCATTTCCCCATAAATAGATTCACCTTCTGCCGTTACGGCAACAAAACCATAACGCCAACCCGCCTTATCTGTATGGATTGCAGTATATCTTTCCTTTCCCGCTTCTCCGCAGAAGTCCACTTTCACTTTCTCTCCCGGTTGAGGAACAAGCAAAGGAATCGCATTGAATCCATAATTTTCAGGACAATTCTCCGATGTTATTTCGTACCAACCATCCGGCTGAGTAATTAGCTGAGAAGTATATTTATTGGCACACGGGCGTGTTTCTTTCCAGACGCGCGGAAAGTCCCAGTTAATAAAGTGCCGGTAAGTATCAAACATCTCATCACAGAATTGTTGCTGATTCAAAGCAGCCAAACGTTTGTAGGTGATAACCGGGTCTTCTCCCCTCTTTCCCTGACGGTAAAGTTCGGCTATAATGGGAAGTCCCCGTTTCATACCCCAATATTCCAATACGTAAGGTGAATGATAAATGTTCTCCATGTGGAGATAAGCCTTGTGAGTCAACTTCATGAAAGCCTCCCAATGATATTTTTCATCAGTAATCCATTCGGGATTAACCTGCCACAGCATCCATTGCGAAGTCATTTCAAAGAAACCGCATCCTCCCCAGGCTTCACCCTGCCCATCGCAACTGATCTGTGCCTGAAAACTATGTCCCAATTCATGGGCGATACAGTTCAGTTTCTTATCTTGCACACGGTTGGGGGCAATCCATAATGCACCGATTTCTCCGTCATAATCTCCACCGTATGCCGTGCCTTCCAGGGAATAGTTCAACATCACCATCATACGATACTTGTCGCACTTGGAACCGGGACGTGAGAATTCCAGTGTATCACAGAAGAAACGGTAAAAGCTCTCCAACTTATCCATCAGATTCGGTAAATCAACTTTCATATCATGTCCTTCCAACTGTGGAGGGTTGGACAAATCGTTCCCGAAGCCTTTCTCCCAGAAGATGACGAAGTTTTCAGTGCAGGCCATGCGGCGGTAGCTCCACTTGCTTTCAGGGTTTTGCAAATCCATTCCCTGAAGGTCTTTGGGAATATAAATGGCTTTGCCAGCAGGTATAGGAACGGATGCCACATTCTGCGCCTTCAAGGCTAATCCCCAAACGATAGCAAGACTTAATAAAAGGATATACTTCTTCATAATCTTTATTTTGTTCCTGACGGATAGTTTTTAATAACAGTATCTAAATAATCGATACGTTGTTGAAGCCATTGTTTCATCCGGGTTATCTCCGTCTGATAATTTTTATCAATAGGCCAGCACTCGGCATTACGCTTCATGGCTTCGGAGCAGTTCACAACAAAAGTATTCGTTTCCTCCCAGAACTCTGACATAATCTTATCTTTTATTTCTTTCCAACGTGCCTTGTATTCGCTCACAAAGCGCTTATTTTTGAAAAGATCCGTAAAGAAAGACGGAACACGATAGCCTCCGGTATGATTGACCGGATCAGTGCCCAATACAAGTTCCCGATAGCTGGTGAAATAGTTATGTCCGGTATACATGGTTCCCCAGTCAAAGTCAAATCCTGCATCAAAATCCCAAAGTGGTCCCATAGTCCAAAGCCCGTTTTTATCTTTATGCATATAGATGCTGCGTGGAGCATCTACCTCCACATTGTACACCAGTTCCTGTATTATCATATAATCTATAAACGAAGCAATATTCATCAGCCGAGCGGTTGTTTCATAATCGCTGTCATGTATGCTCTGTTCTAATCGGGCAAAGTCATCCTGCACCCCTTTCAGTTGTGTGGCAGTAGCGTCTTCCGGATGTTTCACACAAATGGGCATTCGGTAAACTGTCGACCAGAAGTTGTCTTCCCCGTTCGGATTCAATTCCGGTCCGTCGTCCGCATCCAGCGAAATCAGCATACCCTGTTCGTCATCCACCGCTACGCGGCTACTCCCTTGTTCCACTTGCTCTGTCAACTGATAGAGTCCGATGTACTCACCGTTCAGTGTTACTTCCACATAACGAGAATGATTAGTATAAGGCAAACCTAACTTCTCACCTACAATAAATGTAAAGGTATTCATCATGTGGGTCGGATCACGGTAATTGGCAAGAAGCACCCAATCCTTTTCAGTAGCCAGTCCAAGTATTTCCGACTTCTTATCCAGCTTAATGCGATAAGGTTTCTTCGGATACCAAAGCCAGGTAGAATTCCCACGTCCGCGAATGCGCCCTGGTCCGGTATAGTCCCATTCTTCTTTTTCCGAGTCAATCATAAGGGTACAATTCACATAGTCCTTCTTGTCCTTTGAAATAACAGGAGCACCATTTTCGGTGTTGATGGTCAGTTGGGCAACTTGATACATGGAGGGTGATGGTACTTCTGGCACTATCGGGCAAGGGTCAACAGGCTCTGAAGCATCAGAGCAGTTTACTAAAAACAAAGATAAACAGACTAAGCCAAACAAATTTGAAAATTTCATTGATATATAATTTAAGGCAGTCTTAAAAACATTTTAGGACTTTTAGACTGCCTTTTTCTACATTAGTTAAATTTTAATTATACTTAAAATAGCAGAAAACATCCCTATAAGTTCAATTGACAGCTGGTAATACCTGAATAGGAATACTTAAAAAATTTACGTATCCGTTTATGGATATACACAATACAGCTCGCAATGAGCTAGTACCAACCGAAACTGTTCTCGGACAATAAAAAGCATTATTGGCAGAAGTAGGTTTCGTAAAAGAACTACCAGGTCCTTCCATAAATTGAAAATTATAATAATCAGGATAAGTCACAGAATTCCCGCCTAAACTATCATCATAATATAAATACAAGTAACCATTTTGATATACCTTTACAGGGCTATTAAAAGGATCCTTTAAATTGATGGTACCTACCTGTGTAGTAGAGCTACTACTCCCATCTGGACTCGTGCTCCATCTTAATTGTCCTGTTTCAGAATAAACCATAACATGATACACTTTCTTAGTTTCCATAATAGTTTTATCACCAAAAGTAGCTCGCATAGTTATCGTATAAAGCTGTGATGGAGATGCATCATCCTGATTTACGATAGTAATCGAGTGCCCCGAAAATTGTTTTGAATACGCTTCATAGCCGCCTTTTTGCTTCGAATATGACTGACACTCAACCGTCCATTGAACGTCAAAACGATCTGCTAAGTCTACAGAATAAGTACCAGAAGTGGCAAAAAAATCAGAACCATTTATCCAAGGTTTAATTGTTGCCAACAAACCATAATTACGTTCTACCGTATTTAGCATCCGTTGATTTTGTGTTGAAGTAAATTGAGTACGACATGACTTGCCAGCATATGACATTAAATTTGAAGAAGAAGGAGAATAAAATTCCCCATTAGCATCAGTAATAGTCCCCACATAAGTGCATAAATTCCAAATATTAGGATCTGCAGGTGTATCACTAATATAATCACCACACGTAGTAGCATTTGAACCATCAACTAACTCAGCACAAGTGCCACTTCCTCTTTCACCTACGCTTGTACCATGATGAGTGTGATATAACCCTAAGCAGTGTCCTACTTCATGTGCTACAGTACTTTCTTTATAATAATTTCCTTTAATAATACAAGCAGTAGAAGGAATTGACTGTGCTTGCCCTGCAGCATTAAAATTAGTACCAGTAGTTAACACATAAATATTTATAGCATTAGAACGGCGATTCTTACCAAACAAAGGGTTAATCAAAGCACTCGGAAGGTTATTAAAGTTATCGTCATCTATATATTCAGAGCCTAATAAACTAAACGAGAAATTTGTATTTAAATAATCTCGATTGAGATTACTAATAATCGTTGAGGATACAGTTTCTTTATTAAATCCATACCCATAGGAGGTCCTAACAACATGGACAAAAACATTCAAATTATAATATTTTTCATTATTTAATCCTCGCGTATCAGATTCAAAAAACCAAGCTGGTGGAGGAGGTGCTGGAGTCCCACAAGTTCCTATTTCCGATACAGAT
Organism: uncultured Bacteroides sp.; assembly: GCA_900557355.1. GTDB lineage: Bacteria > Bacteroidota > Bacteroidia > Bacteroidales > Bacteroidaceae > Bacteroides. The sequence goes on along the minus strand of USSR01000092.1, from coordinate 3,243 downwards.
ATTTCTTCTATTTGTTCTGGGTTATTATCGCTACATCCCATAACGAAAAGACATATCAGCAGAAATATTATATACTTATTCATAACTGTATTAATTTAAAGTTAATAATAAAATAAAGAAAGTACACCCAAAGCGACCACAAACGACATGAAATAACACATACCACAACCTTAAAAATTATCAGTACAAAAAGAACATTCAGCTCATAAGGCTCACAATAAAAGAAACATAACGTATCGCCACTAGGGATACATTCTTTAACTTTCTTCCTTTTAGAAATATATGATTGGTAGGGGGATGAATAAACATCCCCCTACCAATCATATCATATGGAATACATACTTCAGGCCTTATACTATTCTATAATAAAATTAAATTTAAGAGTAGCAATGTATTCCTTACCATCCTTGGTATAGACAAGTTCAACGACTTGAGGATAAGTTTCTCCGGCAGTGAGAGCACCTGGCATAAAGCCTACTTCCATATCGTAGATGGTGTGAAGTTTGGTGTAAGTGCGTGCATTTGCACCCCACCCTTGTGGTTCACCTGCAGCATTGCACCAGAATCCACCTAACTCACCAGTACAGTTATCTTCGTAACTATAAGTACCATCAGACAATTTCAAACGCATACAGATTTTTCCTTCAGCCAATCCGTTAGAGCTATGATGCTGAATTGCAGCTATATCTTCCGGCATCAGACAAAAAGCATGGCAAATGGCTGCATTATCGTAGTAGGCGATGTTATAACGAGCAAAATCATAAGATGAATCAGCCGTACCGCGCACATTGATAATCATCTCAATACTTTTAGGCTTGGCATTCGGATCAAGTTCCACTTCAACTACATCATTATAACTTTCCACGTCGGTGCCACTCAAAGTAATAGTGTAGGGCCATTGTTCGTCATCAGCTTCCTTATCATTCCAATACTGACGATTGTATTCATCAGGAGCAGCCATTATGACGAAATAGAGTTCATTAACGCCGGCAGGTACTGTATACGAAGCCGTACCTTCGGCACCTTTACTCATTTCTGAATAGGTCGGTTTACCATTTACTATAGCTACATAACCATAACGGTAGTTGGATGAAGTGTTATCCGAATCGTTGTAGGTCGTGGTTTTAGCCACAACTTTTCCATCTCCGTCTACCTGTTCGCCTTTATCTCCCTTAGCAAGAGTACTTCCGGGAGTAATAGCACTAACTGTAGTAGAAACAGTAACACCAGCAGCAGGCACTTTCATTTTAATAACATTGAAGCCAGTAGTTCCAGGACAACTCGCATAACCCACCTGATATTTGAGGTCACCCACCTTATATAAGTCAGTATTGTAATCACCTTTCACATTATCGGGTACAATCACCGGTTTATTATCATTATTGGCAAACTTTAAGTCATAATATACCATACGTGAAGCATAGTCGTACAGATCAGCATAGAGAACATTCTTATCATTGCCGCAATATAAACGCTGATAAGTTTGTAGTGGATCTTCAGGAAATTCCGAATCACGCCAGATATGCCCATAAGCATTGATACCATGTTTCTCTACCCATGTGTGCTGCAACCAGTAGCTTGCATAACGCATCCATTCATGATTAAAGTGACGATGACAGTTTTTCTTCCACACGTCGAGGTGATAGCCGAACATTTCTTCCGGATAGTCTAATTGAGCTTGCCATTGTGCACATTGTTCCCAAAAAGCACATCCACCAGCACCGTCAGGGCCAAAACCATAGCGGAATCCATGATGCAAATCAGCCGGGTATCCTTGTTTGTTCACTTTATCAGCATAAACCTGATATTGGAATGAGTGACCTATTTCGTGAGCTATGGTAGAACCTACAGGATGACAAGTAGACGGGTTTACCCAAAGGGCACCAATTTTGTCATCATAACCGGAACCAGTAGCGAGCCATTCATCCTGATAAATCAAATAAATCTGCATTTTATAGTCATCAAGCATGGATTTCCCTTCTCCAAGGACAGCCATACCGAGAGTATTAATATTAGTCGTAAAATATTGTTCAGCTTTCTGAAGTAGATCATCAATGTCCACCCACATACCACTACTCTGATTTTCCGCAGAGTTGGGATCGTTTCCAAACTCAGGCGACCAAAATACAAAGAAGTGTTCCGACTGTTTCATACGATGCCATGAATAGTAACTGTCATGACGCAACATTGCATCAGGACCATTTTCAAAGTGCGGATTCCAAACTCCGGGACAAGTATACTTATCATAATCCTCAATATCAGCAGGATCAAGATATAACACTTTATAGTTCTGGGCAATAGTGATCGAACTTGAAGCTCCCTTTTCTGTAGATATTGTCACTGTAGCAGTACGGGAATTGGAGATATCCTCGTTTTCCTGTAAAGTCACTGTAATAGCCTGACCTTCTCCGGCCTCCCCGTTTTCAGGCGAGATTGAAGCCCATTGGCAAGCATTACCTTCACTATCAATTATCGCAGCAGTCCACGCCATGTCAGAATTGAAAGTTATCGTAGCGGACTTCACATTAGATTCAAGATTATAATCGGCTGTACCGAATCCACCAATTGCCCCTTTGTAACGAGGGTCGTAATCAGGTTTTGACTTTGACATATCATCATCTTCACAACCCGTTGCAAGCAACAATGTCCCACCCATAGCTATTACAGAAGCTATTAAGTGAAAATAGTGTCGAATATTGTATTTCATCTTTTTAGTTTTAAAGTAGTTCTTAATTATAGCATTGCCATTATGATTTGACATAACGGCAATGCCCTTCCTAATTATTATTATTCAAAAGTAGCAGTAATAAAGAACGATAGCATCTTTGACTGGTCACTGCTTGCTACACCAAATTTTATCAGATAAACCGTTCCCGATGCAATACCAGGAGCACGCCCTATGGCAAAAGTTGCTGAGTCATCCCCAATATTGGGCTCAATGAAATAGGAAAAACCGTCGGCACCCCAAGCGCAAATCTCATTTTTAGAATTACACCAGTAGCCACCATTATTAGCAGTCGACTCACCATCCCACAAATAAGCGTTAGTTTCAAGATTCATCATGTATAGCTTAAGTATACCATCACTCAGACTGTTTGCAAAATCAACTGATGACATCCCAAATACGAAGTTGATATTCTCAGCAACATCATTGAAATTTAGCTGATAAGCACTATAATCACCGGCAGGAATCTTTATATCCATAAATATGAAACTCCGGTCATAAATAGTGATAGAGTTAAC
>USSR01000091.1 GCA_900557355.1 uncultured Bacteroides sp. | reverse complement strand
TGACCCCCTGCCAATATCCGCCAATATAGAGGTGAAGCATATTTTCATTTGGGATTTTCTTATGCCATGCTTGCGACATATTATGGTGATGTCATTCTTGATAAAAAAGGAATGTCTTTGGCAGAGGCTTATACCGCATCTCGTTCACCTAAGCGTGAAGTCCTTGATTATGCTTATGAATGTCTTGATTCTGCTGCTGAATTGTTGTCGGATTCTTATACTGGTCAACTTAGGCCAACGACTGGAGCTGCTTTAGGATTTAAAGTCCGTTTTGCTCTTTTTCATAAGGATTATCAAAAGGCTATTGATGCTGCAGAGAAATTAATGAATGCTGGAACATACTCTTTGGATTCGAATTATCAGGAGTTGTTTCAAAAACCATATTCTAATGAACTAATTTTCTATTTTCAAGGAAACAAAGATTTGCGATATTATTGTGCTGATTTGTATGGCTCGGTAAATAATTATTGTTTACGCCAGATTGGTGGAAATTGTAATCGTGGTCCATCAATACAATTGGTATGCTCTTATCTTTGTACTGATGGGCTGCCTATTGATGAATCTCCGCTTTATGATCCTAAGAATTTTTGGGCTAATCGCGATCCTCGTTTGACATATACTGTTCAATCTTTTATGCTAAAGCATGATCCTCGTTATTCGGATTATATCTGGACACGGCAGCATGAGAAGACATACTTGGAATTAATAGCAAAGGGACAAACTAATTATACAGATAGTCTATTGGAAAATAAATATCCGGAATATTTTATTTATGGATATGAGTATGTTCCCGGACCTTATGATACTAAATGTTTGAATACGACCACCCATAATATGGATAGGAATAATGATTCCAAAGGAAGTAACGAACATGCTGCTTATCAAGGATTTATTATGAAGAAATATGTTACTAATGATTGGACTGATTATCGTAGTGTGGCTTCTCATGCATATAATACATTTCCTTATTTGAGATATGCTGAGATTCTGATGTCATATGTAAAAGCTAAGAATGAACTTGGACAGTGCACGCAAGAAATACTGGATAATACTATTAATAAAATTCGTGAACGTGCATACAATGGGACCGGTTTGGTTTATCCGTATGTTGAAATGGCTTCACAGGAGAAACTTCGTACGATTATCCGCATGGAAAGGCGAATGGAATTTCCATTTGAGGGGATTCGTTATCGTGACCTGTTGCGGTGGAGAATAGCAGAAAAGGTCTTTAATACCAGTGAATACCAGTTGAGTCGCGCATGGTCAGGTCGTACTGATTGGGATGGAAAAGATATGAGCATAGTCTCTGATGCCTTTAAGGTACTTCTGAAGAACTGGGATGAAGGCAATTATCCTATTGGAGGAATCCCGCAGATTGATGAAGATGGTTTGCCTGATGTTGAATATATGGTAGAGGAAGGGTATCAAACTCGGTTCTATCAATATCGTTTTGATAAAGATAAGAATTATTTATGGCCTATTCCGGCTTCCGATTTATTGGTAAATGATAATTTAACGCAGAATCCAGGATATTAATCTTTGTAAATTTCAATTAGATTCTCATTGAAATAAATGGGAATCTAATTGAAATAATAACTATAATGATTAAAAGGGTATTTGTATAAGTACTCAAAATAGGAGTAGGTATTGTCATTCTTTCATAGAATATAATTATACATGATTAAGATGCTATTCTATGTAATTCAAAATATATAATTGTAGGAGTGTTTATTTGTTTTCTTAAGCGAACTCTTTCTGTTCAGAATGACATGAAATAGGTCTTAAATTTTAAGCCTGATTTCGCTAATGAACTCATCGATTTGTTGTTGGATATAATATATCAAAAAGGAGCTTAAGATACTTTTATCTATGAAGATAGAGATAAGTAATGCGATATCTGTACATGATGCTCTTAATGAAGAGGCATTGTGGATAAAATGTTCATGTCTTGTGAAAAATGGATTGGCTAAAAATATATACCAATCTTTTGTAAAAGAATATAGGGAATGGTTTAGTACGGAATACTTGTTTTCATTTGATCAGATTATCAGTCTTGAAGATTTGTGGTTAGCATATTATTTGAATGCAGATATCTTTAGAATATGACCTGATTTATGTAATAATTGCCTGGCAGGTATTATATTTTTCTTGTTTTAAGGATTATCTAAAAGTTATACTAAAGTGCTGATTATATATTTGTCACATGATTGATGGCATAATAATCAGGTCTGGGAATTAGAAATTAAATACATAAAGAATATAGTAAAATGAAATATATATTTATTCTTTTTATAGCGTTCATCTCTATTTATAGCTATGCTCAGAAGAGTGGTGATTATTGGAATAACAGACTTCAAATTGTATCATTCCGCCTTCCGCCACCACCGATAGGATACCAACCAAAATTAAAAGATATAAATGGTGATGGCAAACCGGACGTCATCTATTCTATAACCCGTGACAGTATACCCGTTATGTGGATAGATGATGATGGAGATATGACGTGGAATGATTTTGAAGGAGACACAAAAAATGACTGTTTACTTATAGATCGCAATAGAGACGGTATTTACGGTGGCCAGGGAGATTTGATTATTGACTGGGTAGATACAGATGGTGACGGAAAGGCTGATATGCAGTTTGTCATCGAATATCCGAAGGTGCGTACTGGGGAAGTATGGCCCAATGGACATTACATGATAGTGCTTGATTTGGATCATGATAATATATTTAATTATATCGACTGGAATACAATGCAGCTCAAAAGTTGGGATAAGGTTGGAGTCTGTGATTTTTATACTGATTATAGCGGGCATACTGCTTTTCTCAAAATTCATGCTTCTACTTATAATATGGAGGATTTGAGATTGAATTGGGAAAATCCATTTTTATTTTATGATAAAGATGGAGATAATTTGTCCGAAATGGCTATTCGTATTTTGGACTCAACAAAACATGTAGATAGCAAGTTTCCTGCTAATAGTTTTGTCAATCAACAAGTAAACGGAGTTGTAGATTGGGTCTCAATTGCCGTCGACATGGATAATGATAATGGTCCGGGAAATGAATTCGATTTTGATATGACAATTGGTTTTCAAGGAAAAGGTTTCAACTATATGGATCAGGTACATAAAATAAATAATTTAAGAGGTTTGGCTGAGACCGACATTTTCTTCATGGATGCTCGATGGAGGCAACTGGATGAACTGATTTATCCTGATCACGAAAATGCATGGGACTTGATTTTCAAACGAGGAGAGTGGAATCGTGTCAATTTCGTATGGGATGAAGATGGTGATTGTAAACGTTGGGAACGTGTTGAATTCTATGAACCTCTTGATCTTTTTAAGACGGGATGGAAAGGAGGGGGAATCGACAACCACAAACAATCAGATGCTTCAGGAGATCGTGGAGAATGGGATATGGACAATTCAGGTGGAGGGAAATTATATGTCAGTAGGTTCGATGGACGTATCCATTTGTATGGAGCAGAGTGGGGATGTTGGAGGATAGATCAAAATGCTGAATATTATCAAGGTTGGGACCGCTTATGGTTTGGCTTGGACAAAAAACCCAATCGATTTGCTACAGTTAAGTATACCGATACAGATAATAATGGTTTTTTTGATCTGATAGAATATGATATGGATGGGGATAAACACTTTGAAACGATTATTGATTTGAGAAAAATAGGAGTTAATGATTGCTGTGAATTGATTGATATTTCCTCATTTGCTTATAAAGATTTTGTAGACTTAATGCAAAAAGTTTCAGATAATATGTGGAGTAATGCATTAAAAGCCTTGAAAGTGGCAGAAAAGAACGATATAAATACGACTTGGTATGCGAAATTAAAACAAGTTTTATCTACGCAAGAGAAATATCAGAAAGGTTATTGGTTACAGTATTATTTATATAAAGATTTGGAATATCAATTCTCCAGGAGTCAAGATGAGAAAGCATTGAAAAATTTAAATAAGGCTTACTATTCAGGAGATTGGGACTCTATGCTACGATAATAGTCTAAACAAAAAGAACAGAAAGTACTTGGAAAAAGATAATCAAATAAAAGTATGGAACTGAGTAAAAAAATGTATGTATTATTTGTATGCTTGTGTATGCTGCATAGTTTACAAGCGCAAAAAATAATAGATTATGTTGACCCCTTTATTGGTTCGGGAGGTCATGGTCATGTATTTGTCGGAGCTAATGTACCATATGGTGCGGTTCAGGTCGGTCCTTCTAATTTTTATAAGGGATGGGACTGGTGTTCAGGTTACAATTATAGAGATAGTGTAATAGTTGGATTTTCTCAACTACATTTGAGTGGAACGGGAATAGGGGATCTTGGAGATATCTTAGTTATGCCATATATGGGAGACGTAAAGTTGAATAAGGGGAAAGAAAAAGAACGGTATAGTGGCTATGCATCCAAATTCTCTCGTAAAACTGAAAAAGTAATCCCTGGCTACTATAGTGTGAATTTGGATGATTATAATATTGATGTTGAACTTAGCGCATCTGAGCGCGTGGGATATCATAAGTATACTTTTCCACAAGGAAAGGATGCCCGTATTATCATTGATTTGAATGAAGGCATAAATGATAGAGCGGTTGATACGTATATGGAGTTGGTAGATAAATATACGATAAAAGGATATCGTTCGTCTGAAGGATGGGGAAAGAAACAGCGAGTGTTTTTTGCTATTAAATTGTCCGTCCCGATTCATGATTTCTCAATTTATGAAGATGTAAAGTTCATTCCTGGAAAGAAAGGGAGAGGCAAATCTATCAAATCTTTAATTTCTTTTGCTAAATCTCCTGGAACAGTATCCCTGAAAGTTGGGATATCTCCTGTCAGTTCAGAGAGTGCCATTATGAATATAAAAGCGGAAATCCCTCATTGGAATTTTGAGGAAACTGTTAAACAAGCAGAACAGAAATGGAATAAAGAATTATCTAAGATTATTGTTGAGACCCCGAATGAGTCGGATAAACGGATATTCTATACCGCTATGTTCCATCTGATGACCCATCCTTCCCTATTCAACGATCAGAACGGTGATTATATGGCTTCCGACTGGAAAGTACACAAAAATCCCGGATTCGATAACTACACAATCTTTTCTCTTTGGGATACTTATCGTGCTGCGCATCCTCTTTATACTATAATAGACCCGAAACGGACTGCTGATTTTGTGAATAGTATGCTTGCTATTTACGATCAAACCGGGCAGCTGCCCATCTGGCATTTGCGCGGATATGATACAGGTACAATGGTAGGAATTAACAGCCTTCAGATTATTGCTGAAGCCTACATGAAAGGTAATAAGGGATTCGATCCTGAAAGAGCATTTCAAGCTTTAAAAGCCGTTGCTATGAGCGATGTACGTGGAATGGATTTTGACCGGGATTTCAAAGCAATACCCTCGGATGTGATGAAGAACCGTCCTGTTGCCACTGCGCTTGAATATGCCATAGGTACTGCGAGTATTGCTCTGATGGCAAAAGCGATGAATAAGGTCGAAGATTATGAATATTTCAGCAAACGAGCCCGCAATTATAAACTTTATTATGATCAGGAAGTAGGATTCTTTCGTGGGAGAATGTCCGATGGTAGTTGGAACCCCGTCTTTCATCCTATAAAATCTAAAAAGCCTTGGGCTACAGATTACGCCGAAGGAAATCCTTGGCAATATCTCTGGCTTGTTCCACAAGATGTAGAAGGACTTATCGAACTTCTTGGCGGAGAGAAAGCTTTTGCAGACAAACTGAATACTTTCTTCTCTCTTGATTCGGGGAATGATGAAGACATTTTGCTTGACCTCACAGGATGTATCGGCCAATATGCACATGGTAATGAGCCCAGTCACCATATTGCCTACCTATATGCTTATGTCGGGCAGCAATGGAAAACCGCGCGTCTCACTCGCTATATATTGAAAAATTTCTATCATGACCGGCCCGACGGAATTATTGGTAACGAAGACTGCGGGCAAATGTCGGCTTGGTATATAATGTCTTCGCTGGGCTTTTATCCAGTATTTACAGCATCCGGTCAATATGTACTTGGCAGCCCGTTATTTGATAAAGTTACTATTAATCACGAAAATGGTAAAAAGTTCATGATAGAAGCTGTTAATAATTCACCCGAAAATATCTATATACAGAGTGCGGAGCTAAATGGAAAGGAATATGACCTTACTTACATCACGCATCAGGATATCATGCAAGGAGGGAAACTTATAATCAGAATGGGAGGTGTACCAAATTATGATTTTGGAAGTAAACAAATGAGTCGTCCGCAGAATCGGACTATAAGTATATATGCATCAAAACCTTTTGTACATCCAGGAATGGCTCAAAGTTATGAAGATCTTGAATTTATGCGGACAAATGTATTGCAAGGTAATGAGCCTTGGAAAACAGCTTTTAACGATCTGAAAAAACAGACTTCTCTCAACTTTGTTCCTTGTCCTATTGCTTTTGTTTCTGAAGATGCTTATGGGGTAAACAGTTTTGGAGGTAAAGAGTTTTATCAAAGTGCTATGGCTGCTTATAAGCATTCTTTGGTATGGTATATAACAAAAGACCAAGTATACGCTGATAAGGCAATTGAGATACTTAATGCCTGGGCGTATAAGTTGCATAGTTTTGATGCTAACAATGCCAAATTGAATGTAGGTTTGTGGGGATATTATTTTTTGAATGCTGCTGAAATATTGAAATACTCAGATGCTGGTTGGAGCGAGCGGGATATGGCACAATTTGAAAAGATGGTATTAACAATCTTATACCCAACTATTAAAGATTTCTTTACCGAAGCTAATGGCAACTGGGATGCATCAATGATAAGCACTATGTTATGCATAGCAGTTTACACCGATAACTGTGAAATATTCAATAAAGCTATTGACCGTTACCTTTGGGGACCTGGAAATTCAGGAATCACAAAGTACATCTATCCCGGGGGACAATCGCAGGAAGCTATTCGCGACTGGGATCATGCGCAACTTGGCATAGGTGAGTTTGAAAAAGCAGCTCAAACAGCCCGTACTCAAGGCATAGATCTTTACGGTGTAGCACAGGATAGACTAGCCTATGCTTATGAATTTACCGCTAAAGTGATGCTGGGTAATGATATTGATATTTATGGCACTCTTTCTACAAGCAGGATGGATACTATAAAAGATATTTATCAATCTATTTATGATTATTATATCAATGTAAAGGGAACCGAGCTCCCTTATACTAAACAATTTATACAGAAACATGTGCATCCAGCCTTTTCTATAGGTACTTTAACCGGATTAAAATACCATCCGGTCAAAAGTAGGCAGATGATGAAAACACTGCCTGTGCTCGATTTCCTGAAGCCTACTGAAATCGGAGCACTCAATGCTCCTACTCGTGATATACCTTCCGGTTCAATCCGGGTAAATCCTGGAGAGTCCGTACAAGATGTTATCGATAGACACAGAGGTTCTGGAAAATGTATTGTCCTCGAAAAAGGTGTGCACATATTGAAAGCTCCACTCAAAATCTACAGTGGAATAACTTTATGTGGCTATGACAAGCAGTCCGTGTTATATCTTAGTCCTGAGATGAGGACAGCAACAATCATAAATGCCGAAGACAACATCAGTAATTTTACTTTGCGTGATGTATTGATAGAAGGTGCCATAAACGTAAAAGAAAATAGTGACCCCAATCACGATCGTCGGTTACGTTTATATATGCTTGCTCCCAGCCGCGAGGGGATTATGATACGTTCCGAAAACGGTGGACGAATTGAGAACCTTACATTTGAGAATGTTACCTTGCAAAATTTCACCAAAAATGGTATGCTCATAGTAGGAGGTTCAGGTATCAAGATAAACCGTTGTAATTTCACAGATAACGGTGCCGCTGTTGTACCCGGTTCCGGATTTCACCATAACTTGAATTTATCGTATGTCACCAATGGTTCAGTTACTAACAGTCGATTCTGTTCTTCACCCTGGGGTAATGGTATCAGCATATCATTTTGCAAAAAGATAACCGTTTCAAACAATGAAATGTGCCGCAATAAGCTCTCAGGTATTTATTGTGTCGACAGTGAAAATATCTCTATCAATAACAATCTAACAGAAGGCAATGATGAAGACGGTATCAATATAGATGCACTATATAGGGGATGCAACACTGTAGAAATACAGAGCAACCTCTCACAGAATAATAGTAGAAAGGGAATCAGAACCAATTGCGTTACTGCATTAAAACAAAAAGATAATAAACTATTAATAAATAGATCGGAGTGTATTAACTAAAAATTAAAATTATGAATTACAGAATTAAAGCATTATTTATTAGCTTTTCTTTTGTTGCCGCACTCAGTGCGCAACGTGTAGAGTGGGTTTCGACTACTGACAACAATCGTTGGCAAACGTCCAACAAGGTGAAACTGGAAAAAGCCTTAGCTGGTACCCAGTTCGATATTACTATTACCGGTGAAAAAGCGCAAGTGATAGACGGCTTCGGCGGTTGTTTCAGTGAACTTGGCTGGGATGCCCTTATGGAGCTTTCAGAGACAGAACGCAACAAGGTTATTTACAATCTTTTCAACCCGCAGGAAGCTAACTTTAACTACAATCGTATGCCTATGGGGGCTAGCGATTTCGGAATGAACTTTTACTCATTCAATGATGTGGCCGATGATTTTGCAATGGATAATTTTAGCATTGCTCGTGATCGTCATATCCTTTTACGATTCATCAAAGCTGCACAAAAGGAAAATCCCGGAATGCACATCTTTGCTTCTCCTTGGTCTCCCCCAGCTTGGATGAAGACTAATAACCACTATGCCAGTACGGTTAGTACAAAAGGATTCAACGGCTTACCTGCAGAAAGAAATAATACTAAAGATGCTACAGGCTTTAGAATGCTCGACGGCTATTTGAAAGCTTATGCTTTGTATTTCTCTAAGTTCATTCGGGCTTACGAGAAAGAGGGAGTTACAATTTCCGCTGTTTATCCACAAAACGAACCATGCTCTAATCAGGTGTTCCCCAGTTGTAAATGGAGATCTGAAGACCTTGCATTCTTCATTAGCGATTATCTTGGACCTAAATTCGAAGAAGATGGTATAAAGACCGATATCTATTTTGGCACTGTAAATACCAGTATAGCTGATTACGTAAGAACTGCGCTCAACAATGAAAAAGCTGCTAAATATATAAAAGGTGTCGGCTTTCAATGGTCTGGTAAAAAGGCTATACCAATTATCAGCAAAGAATATCCACATTTGAAATATGTACAAACCGAGTCAGAATGTGGTAACGGAGCCAATATTTGGAGTCAGGCAGAATACACATGGAGTCTCATGCATCAATATCTTACTAACGGTGCCAGCGTTTATGCCTATTGGAACCTCATACTTGACCAAACGGGAGTAAGTCCTTGGGGCTGGAGGCAAAATTCACTCATAACAATTGATAAAGAAACCAAAGAGGTAAAGTACAACCCTGAATACTATATCATGAAGCATATAAGCAAATATGTATTGCCGGGTGCGTACAGATTGATAACAAACGAAAGAACTGATCATTTGGCATTTCAAAATCCTGATGGGCAGATAGTAGTTGTGATAGTGAATCAAGAAGAAACTGATAAAGAAATGAATATCGGGTATAAAGATAAAATGATAAGTCTGAAAGTGGAGGCAAAATCATTTAATACTATCAAATTTTAAAATGATTTGTAAAATACTATTAAATGATAACTTAATGGTGTACCCTGAAATGGTGCAACTATACAGTATGAGACACGTTTTATGATATGAACTGTATGTTGTTATTCTCTCATTTCAGGGTATACATTAGTTATATTTTCTTTACTGCAGAGAGCATTATCCTATATAACCTCTTTTAAATATATAAGCATGAAAAAGTATGTATTATTACTGATGGCTGTTTTAATCATGGCCATACTATCATCTTGTAATAAAGTTATTGTAAACAAGACTCCCATAGATTATGTTAATCCATATATAGGGAATATCAGCCATTTGTTGGTACCTACTTTCCCAACTGTTCATTTGCCTAACAGCATGCTTCGGGTTTATCCCGAAAGGAGAGAATATACAACGGATTATATTTCTGGGTTGCCGATAATAGTAACCAGCCATCGTGGACGTTCTGCTTTCAGTATTAGCCCTAAGAGTGAACAGTCAGATGTATTTTCTCCTATAATCAATTATACGTACGATAATGAAAGAATCACCCCCTACCGCTACTCGGTTCATCTGGATGAAGCGAAAGTGGAAGTAGATTTTGCCCCTTCCCATCAATCTGCACTTTATAATTTAAAGTTTGCTAATGGTGAAACTAATCAGCTCATTATTAATAGTCGGAATGGAAAACTAAAGACAACAGGGTGTGGTGTCTCCGGATATGAAACGATAGGGAATGGACCCACAAAAGTTTATCTGTATTTGGAAGCGGAACAACCTATAGTCAACTCCGGAGCTATAATAAATAATGAAATCCATTACAATCGGACATCAGCTGAGGGGCAGAATGAAGCTATTGTATTAGGATTTTCTTCAAAAGTAGTGAATGTTAGATACGGTATTTCGTTTATAAGCGAAGAACAAGCACAAGAGAATCTTGAGAGAGAAATCAATACCTACAAGGTAGATGATTTAGCACAAATTGGTAAAGATATTTGGAATGAAACTCTGGGAAAAATAGAAGTGGGGGGAGGTTCCGAGAGCGACAAGGTGGTCTTTTATACTTCACTTTACCGTACTTACGAACGCATGATTAATATATCCGAAGACGGCAAATATTACAGTGCTTTCGATGGTCAGGTGCACGATGATAATGGCATCCCTTTTTATACCGATGATTGGATTTGGGATACCTATCGGGCGACCCATCCCTTGCGTATCTTAATTGAGCCTGAAATGGAAGTACACATGATAAATTCATATTTGCGTATGGCTCAACAGTCAAAAGAAGGTTGGATGCCCACTTTCCCTGAAGTAACTGGGGACAGTCATCGGATGAATGGCAATCATTCTGTTGCGGTAATTTGCGATGCTTATTATAAAGGTTTGCGTGGTTTCGATCTGGATGCGGCTTACAATGCATGCAAAGCAACGTTGACAGAGAAAAGCTTACTGCCTTGGAAATGTATACCTAATACGGAGTTGGATCTATTTTATCAGGAAAGAGGCTATTTCCCGGCTTTGCGGCCTGATGAAGAAGAATATGTAAAAGCAGTTCATTCCCATGAAAAAAGGCAACCAATTGCTGTTACTCTTGGTACTTGCTATGACGATTGGTGTTTGTCGCAGATAGCAAAGGAGTTGGGGAAGGTACAAGATTATAATTATTTCTTGAAGCGTTCATCTAATTATCGCAATATCTATAATTCTGAGACTGCATTTTTCCATCCTAAAGATAAAGATGGAAAGTTTATTGAACCTTTTGATTATCGCTACTCAGGTGGACAAGGTGCGCGGAATTATTACGCAGAGAATAATGGCTGGACTTACCGTTGGGATGTACCTCATAATATTGCTGACTTAATTACATTAATGGGGTCACCTCAAAAGTTTATACAGAATCTTGATCAGACATTCCGTGAACCACTTGGTAAGAACAAATATACTTTTTATTCACAATTGCCGGATCATACAGGTAATGTAGGGCAATTTTCAATGGCGAATGAGCCCTCTTTGCATATTCCTTATTTATATAATTATGCTGGAGAGCCGTGGAAAACTCAAAAAAGGATTAGGAGATTACTAGACCAGTGGTTTCGAAACGATTTGATGGGAGTTCCGGGAGATGAAGATGGAGGAGGTATGACGGCTTTTGTTGTTTTTTCTGCAATGGGATTTTATCCAGTAACACCTGGCATACCTATTTATAATATTGGGAGTCCATTATTTGAATATATAAAAATGGATCTTGGTAACGGTACTTTTTTTGAAATTGAAGCAAGAAACTGCTCAAGAGAAAATAAGTATATACAATCGGCAATATTAAATGGAAAAGAATGGAATAAATCTTGGTTTAGCCATGATGATATTAAAAATGGAGGCAGACTTGTACTGGTTATGGGAGATAAAGCTAATGAAAGCTGGGGGATAAAAGATGTACCTCCCTCTGGGGAATCAGTCAATAAACTAATTTCTCTTTAAACATAGCATTGATAATTTTAATATTAAGCAATATAAATTTAATATAATATTTATGATTGAAACTGGTAACCTTCAACAGATTAATACCAACCGCGTAATCTTTTTAGATTGGCTGCGTGCTATTGCTTGTTTAATGGTATTGATAGTACATGCATCAGAGTGTATCTATTCGAATGATTATTCTTTTTCATTTCCCTCTGAGGCAGGGCGTTGGAGCGTATGTTTAATCAATGGGTTTGTACGTCCGGCTGTACCACTGTTCCTTATTGCTTCTGCATATTTGTTAGTACCTTTAAAAACTGATACTAAAACTTTTTTCCGTAAACGCTTTATACGGGTTGTCATTCCTTTTATTGTATGGCTTGTTATGTATGCCGTTCTTCCTATATTATGGGAAGAATATACTATGATAGATGTAAAAAATAACCTGTCGAAAATTTTCATCAAATTTATTCCGCGAGCTTCACATTTGTGGTTTATTTACATGCTTCTTGGTATTTATTTGATTATGCCGGTTTTATCTTCATGGTTGAAGCAGGTCAGCCAGCGTGAAGAGGAATTTTTCTTAGCTCTTTGGTTATTTACCACCTTATTTTGGCATGCTCATGAGATATTCGGGGATATTTTCGGGGAATGCTGGTGGAACCCATTCCCTTTGTTCCATTATGTATCTGGATATGTGGGATATGTAATAATGGCTCATTATATTCGTAAGTATTTAAACTGGTCTATGAAGAAGACACTTTATGTGGCTCTTCCATGTTTCTTAATAGGATATTTGTTTTGTGTCTGGTCATTTTATACGCGTTCGTTTACAGTTGAAACTGTACAGCAGTTGGAATTGAGCTGGCAAACAACTTCAATAGCTCCAGTCTTAATGAGTTTTGGGGCATTTATGTTTATTAAGAAAATCAGTTATACGGGTAAGGCTTATAAAATAATCCGTGATATTTCGTGTATGAGCTATGGTATGTATCTTATGCACATGTTAATTCTGCCATATGTCTTTGGTTTGTGCAATTCTACAATGTCACCTGCTATTACAATATTGGTGACGGCACTGGTTACATATATCATTTGCTATATCATAACCAAGATAATTTCATGTTTGAAGTATGGGAAATATATTGTCGGTTGATTTTGGAATTGTGGTTTAAAGAGGTAAGGTATTGGTGATGTTATTATTGAGAGTAGAAAATTAGATTGTTATTAATATAAATGAGTGGTATAATATGATCAAACGAAGAGATTTTTTGAAGAAGTCTGGAATGATTGCTCTGGCAGCGGCATTTCCAGGTATTGTAAATGCAGAGGTGGAGGCTACTGATGGAAGTGCAGTCTTAAACAAGAATAGAATAAAAGTAAATAATCAGTGGGATGTGATAGTTGTGGGTGGTGGCCCTGCAGGATGTGCAGCGGCGACAGCTGCTGCCCGTGAAGGTGCTAAGGTTCTAATTATTGAAAGTACCGGAGCGCTGGGAGGGATGGGAACTTCCGGTCTTTTGAATGCATGGTGTCCGTTTACGGATAAAGAGAAGATTATATATAAAGGAATTGCTGAAAAGGTTTTTATGGAAGCTAAGAAAGGAGTTCCTCATGCAAGAGGCTATGATTGGGTTCCTATCAATACAGAATATTTAAAAGTGGTTTATGATGACTTAGTTATGTCACAAGGAGTTTCTGTATTATTCTTTTCTAACATGGCAGCTGTAGAAATGAAAAATAAGGAGATGGTTGATGCTATTATTGTTGCAAACAAAGCAGGACTAACAGCTTACAAGGCTAAGTTATTCATTGATTGCACGGGGGATGGGGATCTGGCAGCTTGGGCAGGAGCGGACTTTGATATGGGAGATGATAAGGGGGCTGTACAAGAGGGTTCTTTGTGTTTTGCTTTATCAAATATTGATCCTTATGAATTTTCATTGATAGGGACTGTTCAATCCAGTAAGAAAGATAGTCCCATTTTTAAAATAATTGAATCTGGTAAGTACAATCTTATTAAAGATTATCATATTAATGATAAATATGCAGGACCGGGATATCTGGCTTTTAATGCTGGGCACGTGAAGGTTAATAGTATTGATCCCGCTTCTCTTTCATCTGCGATGATAACTGGGAGAAAAATTGCACGGCAATTTCAGGAAGGATTAGCTGAGTATGAACCGAAAACGTTTGCTTCTTCCTACTTGGCTGCGACAGCAGCATTAATGGGGGTAAGAGAAAGTAGGCGAATAAAATGTGATTATACTTTCACGTTAGAGGATTGGCTGGACCGTAAGGAATTTGAGGATGGAATTGGGCGTAATTCTTATTATATTGACGTACACAAGGAAGATGCGACAAAATATCCGAAATATGGGAAAGGAGAATCACATGGTATTCCTCTACGTTGCTTGTTGCCTATCGGATTAAAGAACGTATTTGTTGCTGGACGGTGTATATCAACTGACCATTATGCTCATGGTAGCTTACGAGTCATGCCTCCTGCTTTAGTAACGGGTGAAGCTGTAGGGACGGCGGCCGGATTAATTTATAAGGCCGACACTATTGATGTGCATAGTATAGACGTAACCCGGCTCAGAATAAAATCC
>USSR01000090.1 GCA_900557355.1 uncultured Bacteroides sp. | reverse complement strand
AAAATTTTGCCCCCAAGATAAAGTATACCGAAAACAATCAACGTAACCGCCGTAGCCCTGTAAGTATCGCGGTTATTGTTTGCTTTTGCTGCGCTCACTGTTACTTTCCTCCGTATTTATTGATATGAACTTTTTCCCATTGCAGATGTTCTTCACTGAAAGGCTTACGTTCCATGCCTTTGTGTCCGATAGCAACGACACTGAGTACTTGCAGTTGCAAGGGAATATCAAGCACTTCGCGCACATATTCATCGGACGGCATACCGGAAGCGGTGAAACGTTCACGCACCTGTACCCAGCAACTGCCTAAGCCCATATCTTCTGCCTGTAATTGTATAATAATCGAAGCAATGGAAGCATCTTCAATCCACACATCACTCGCTAACGGATCGGCCGTCACCACAATTGCCAACGGTGCATCAGCAATAAATTGCGAAGCCTGTGCCTTGCAATGTGATAGTTTTTCAAGCAACTCTTTATCATCCACCATAATAAACTGCCATGCATTTGTCCGCTTGGAAGTGGGTGACATCAGCGCAGCTTTCATCAAAGCAACCACCTCTTCCTGCGTCAACTCTTCATCCGTAAACTTCCGCATGCTGCGGCGAACTTTTAGCAATTCACTGAAATTTTCCATATATCATAATATTATTAAGTTACGAGTTACAAGCTACGAGCTACAAGTAGCTGCGCTATTATACCGAATGGCACTCGTAGCTCGTAGCTGGTAGCTTGTAACTTAATTTAGCGCATTGCGCTAAATTACCATTTAAGAACGCAAAGATACAAGATTATTTTCTAAATTTGCAGTCAATGCCTTTGAAACTGACGACATATTACCACGGGAGTGACATCCCGGAACTGCCGGGCAATAATACATTTCACTCCATCGAGTTGTTTCATATCTACGAAGCAACCCCGGGTTATACGCCCCTTCTCATTGTTGCATCAGAGGCAGGAAGGCCCGTTGCCAAGCTATTGGCGGCAATACGAAAGAGTGTTCGTTTGTTTCCACCCTCTATCATCAAGAGATGTGAAATCTATGGCACAGGAGAATATTTCGATGAAACAGTCGATAAAGAATTTGTCTTTGGCGAAATCCTCCAACGGTTAACTGCCGAGGCATTGCGGGAAGCATTTCTTATAGAGTTCCGCAATCTGGAAAATTCACTGTTTGGGTATAAATCTTTTCGTAAGAATCGTTACTTCGCCATCAATTGGCTACGGGTACGCAATTCGCTACATAGCATCGAACATGTAGAAAGCCGTTTCAGCCCCTCACGTATCCGTCAGATAAAAAAAGGATTAAAAAATGGTACAGAAGTGCGTGAAGCTCATACTCCTGAGGAAGTACGTGCTTTCTCACAGATGCTACACCATGTTTATTCCTCAAAAATACGCCGCCACTTCCCCAGCAGAGTCTTCTTCCTACGCATGGAAGAAGAAATGATGAAAGGGGAACAAAGCAAAATATTCATTGTCACTTACAAAGATAAAATCATAGGTGGCAGTGCCTGCATCTATTCCGAAGATAATGCCTATCTTTGGTTCTCCGGTGGCATGCGCAAGACGTATGCGCTCCAATATCCAGGCATACTTGCCGTATGGTATGCTCTGTTCGATGCCAAACAGCGAGGATACCGCCACCTTGAATTTATGGATGTTGGTCTCCCCTTCCGCAAGCATGGTTACCGCGAATTTGTCTTACGCTTCGGCGGTAAGCAAAGCAGTACTCGCCGCTGGTTTCGTTTCCGTTGGGAATGGCTGAACAAATTGCTGAATAAGATTTACGAATAAATTCATTCCACACTCTGATACGTCAACGGCGGATCAAAGTAACGGGACATGCTCTTCATATTTTCTCTGTAAGAAGGCTTTGCAAAATGAGTATTCGTGAAATAATCATCTTGCTGTTTCTTCTGTTCCTGCTTGAGTGTATCCAGTTCTGCTACGTAATTGGCTGCCTTTTTACCAGAGGCATCAGAGACATCCACTGTCATACGTGCTCCCTCTGTCCTGATCCTTACCGAGTGGTCTGTCGGGACCGGAACATCCAATGTCTGATAAGAATCGATATCCAGTTTAAGAGTTACGGGCGTACCGGTCCATTCATAATGGTAAGTTCCGTTCGCATCGTTTTTAGAAATAATCATACGTAATGTACCATCTCCTATATTTACCCGACTATCCACTGCCTTCAATTCAGAAGGAAGCTGCGGAGCAATGGTTATGGAATGATTGAGCATATCAGGACGGATTCCCAGGAAGTATTGATTCCATACACGGATATGCTCGCTATTACTCCACGCTTGCAGGAAAGTTCCACTTCGACGTACCCACGTCTGCCCGGCACGTGGCCATGCATCCGCATTCTCTGATAAACTGCCGACAGCACCTTCGGCAAGTGCCTGACGGTTCATATTCTTGAACAAAGTATACGCAATGTCAGCTTGTCCGTTTTCTATCATCCGCTGCATGGCCATACCATTATTCCAAAGCCATATCGTACCATTATGATAAGCATCATCTTTATGATAACGATACCATTGCTCATGGTAAGGATGAAACTGTTCGTCATACTGGTCGAGTGAAGATACTCCCCACGGATATACCAGGCGTTCCCAGACATCTCTTGTCTCATGCATCTTCAAGTCAGGATCAGAAACCAGATCCAACGCATAGATAGCATTGGGACGGAATTGCGCATCCCCACTTCCATCTGTATTCAGATGATCATAGATTGACCGGGCGGCTGTGTCTACAAAATCCTGTTCAAAATTTGAGCGGAGACGCTCCGCGGCAAGATTCCAACGCTGGGCATCTTCCTCACGGTTCATGTAGCGGGCAAGATCCGAAGCATTCGTCAATTGCGTATACCACAATGCCTGTACATCCACAGCACGATTGCCACGTGGTGAACAGGGATACTTGCTTTGACGTTTGGCATCCATCCAGGTATCTGCGTCCGCATGGGTGAGATATCCTTTTTCGTCCGTATACAGGCGAAGAGAAGCATCCGTAGCAATCTTCACTGAAAGATAAATTTCTTTCACGAAGGCGGTGTCACCCGTATATTTCAGATAATCGTGCACCTGCATAACGAAACGAGGGGTTCCGTCAGTGGTATTATAAAGAATACCTTCCAGATTCAGACGGTTAGGTACACGTCCGTAAGTAGGAGATGTGGAAATGGTATCCTGATAACGTGCAAATGACGCAAGAATATCACGTGCCGTATCAAACTGCCCTGTACAAAGCACTGCACCCGGCATAGAAATAAACATATCCCGCCCCCAGAAGTCCGTGAACCAAGGTAAACCGGCATACATACCATAACCACCGTGCTGATGAGTGATCAACTGATCATTGGTAAGCATAATCCAGGCAAGGGCATGATCCAAAGAATCCAGATTGGTCTTTAAAGGATTATGGTCCAGTAAGGATTGAATACGCTGACTACGTGCAGACAACCACTTCTCTCCTTCTTTACGGAAACCGGCTATTGCTTGCCGGCTATCTTCTTCCGTACCAAAAGCAATCAGGAAACCATCAGCAGCAACCGGAACAGTTATCAGATTATCTGCAAATTCAATTCCTGCCTCCGCTACGGATGCTATACGTATTACATTTTCCGGTGACTCTTTCGTTGTATAGAGTACAGAATTTCCATCCTTCCGTGCATCCACCACATTTCCCCCCATCAGCATGAATGAGATCTGCTTCCCTTGTACACTATCCATACGAACACACAGCAGCTTCGGTTCATCCACCAGACAGAATGTCTCCACAGCTTCTTCATAACTGCGAACCAATTTGTCAGGATACACCGACGTACGGGCATTTTCCCGAAGCAATCTTTCTCCATCCACATACAAGCGGTAATCGGCAAAGATACGTTTGGCATAAATATTCCAGCCAGCAAACCAATCTCCCCAATCATCCGTAGAGGTCATTCCATAATAGAAACCTCCGTTTTTGTCTGTATAAGAATATTCACGCGACTGGCCGCTAGGTATGGCAATGCCTAATTCGTGCGTACTTAACGGAGACAACTCTTTTACATTTTCACTACAAGCCATCACTAAAAAAGAAGTAGCTGCGAGTAATATACCCGCAGCTTTCTTCAAAAAGCATAAATTCACTTTGTTGTTGATCATATTTACAGCAACTAACCTATTTTATCGTACCTAATCTATTTCATTATTTTGCAAACCTGCACTCTGCCATCTTCCATATAAACCCGTGCCATATAATAACCAACAGGCAAAGCAGACAAACCGACAGAAGTACATTTTTCCTGTGTCATCACCAGCATTCCATTCACAGAATATACTTCTATGCGTTTAGCTTCTCCGGCAGGCAGCACTAAAGTATCTATACCTCTATTGTAATATATTAAAGGTTTTTCGGCATCAGGAGCAGTGGTCTCAATACCTGTCAGAGTTGGTTTAAAGTTAGTAAAGAGACGGAATTCATGGGCAGGAACAGCAATAGTTTGCGTAGTGCTTGATACACTCAATGGCTCATTATCTTTCAGGAGTTCATACCATGTACCTGTTTCCGGGAAAGTTACAGAAAGGTTCTTATCTGCCAAAGTAAAGTTTCCAACCACTACAAAAGACTTGCCATCGGTAGAAGTAGCTGACAAGGTACGTCCATTGTCCCAGTTAGCAATACCTACTTTCCAGCTAAATGTAGTATTCGAAGCAAATAGTTCAGGATATGAATGACGAAAATCTAAAAGAGTAGCATACGTTTCATACAATCTTTTTCGGTCAGCATCTTCAAAATAATCCCAACGTATCGGTTTAGGATCCGTACGATAACCGCCCTGATCGTCATATTTAGAGCCGTCACTATTGTTGTTTATGGAGAAATCATATCCTAACTCACCAAATTGCCAGATCATCTTTGGGCCAGGTACGGTAAGGAAGAAGGCGGCATTAGTGGCTAAACGTTTGGTGCGGGTAGAGAGATTAATATTACTTCCTGTTGCAGGGCTCATTCCAGTATTTGTACTCGTAGTTGATGCTATTACTCCGGTATTTCCCCATTTCCAGGCTTTAAATCCTGTACGTTCTTCATCATGACTCTCCATATACCCCACTAAACTACCAGCAGGCATACTTGTTCCCGCATATAAACCACTGAAATCATTTTCCGTGGTCCATCCCATTGCTGTCTGGCAATATGAATGATTCATATTGCGCCATAATAAAATACCAGCTTCCGCCAATTGTTTCTCTTCACTATTAGCTGCTAAATGTTCAAAAATAACGTAAGCGCCTGGTTGCCGCTTTTGTACGGCAGCCGACATACGCTTTAAGTTGGCGATACGTGCATTATCCGGTCCGTTTGCCCAATCATTTGTTCCATAAGGAGTATTAGAGAACCCTTTTGTAAAATCATAACGGAAACCATCAATTTTATATTCCGACATCCAAAAGCCGGCTACGCTATCTACCAAAGCACGGGTATATTCACTCTCGTGATTAAAATCACGTCCCCACGAAAGACTCGGGTTCTTTATATTTGAATCTTGATTATACCACGGATTATCAGCAGAGGGTCTTCCATCCGCATCCTTATACAAAAGATAGAAAGGAGACTGGTCAAAGCTATGATTCAGCACAAGATCGATAATAACAGCCATCCCTTGACTATGACATTCATCAACAAAAGCTCTTAAATCATTTTTTGTACCGTAATACTTATCTACGGCAAAATAGAATGAAGGATTATAACCCCAACTCGTGTTTCCTTCAAACTCATTGATGGGCATCAGTTCGATTGCATTTACTCCCAGATTCTTCAAGTATTCCAGTTTTTCTTTCGCAGCATTAAAAGTATGTTCCTCAGTAAAATCACGAATCAGCATTTCGTAAATAACCAACTTTTCAGAATCCGGACGCTCAAAGTTCTTCACTTTCCAGTTATAAGCAGATTGTCCTGTTTGCAGGACGGAAACGATACCTTCTGCTTTTCCGGTCGGATAAGGTTTCAGATTCGGATATGTCGTACTTTCAATATACTGATCGTTCCGAGGATCCAAAACTTTATCTGTATATGGGTCTGCCACATAAATAGAACCATCTACCAAATATTGGAAAGCATATTCTTCTCCTTTAGTCAAGCCTGGAAGAGTTATCCAGAAATATTCACCGTCTTGTTTCAGTTGATAGTCTGCTTTAGGCGTCCAATCATTAAAGTCACCTACCACATACACATACTTTTTACCCGGAACCTGCAACACCAAAGTTACTTCCGTATCACTGACATAGTTAATACCAGGTCGTACTCCCTTGGGCATCGTTTCCGAAGTACTTGTTCCATTCAGTACTGTTACTTCTTGTGTAGCAGATTCTGTTTTACCATTAGCAGTAGCCTCTACTTTCAAAGTATAGCTTCCGGCAGTTGAGAATGTATAAGGTTGGGAAATAGTAGTAGTATTAGTTGCAGTAGCTATTTCGTCCGCATTTACATAAAGTTTCAAATCGGAAGCCGCAGAGGCAGAAGCTTCAATTGTAAAGGGCGTACCGATAAGTATATTTTCTTTTTCAGCAGGTTTGTCGAAGCGAACGGTTAAGCCAGCGGCATGTATATCAACGTAGATATTTTTTCCGCCCGTTTCTTTTCCTTCTTTCGATTTATCTGCACTACGAAATACGAAAGCTAATTGTTTTACATTTTCCCCCTGCTCAACACTATAATATTCACGAATATTAGGAGTTATTTTAAGTTGCCACTTATCATTTCCTAAAGAAGTCATTTTATATTTCACAGAGTTATCTCCCCATGTTGGGGCATGCTTCCAATCATCACCATCTTTGCTTTTATCCGTTATCACTCCTGTATGTGCATACACATCACCGGTAAAACCTTTCAGCCCAGCCGTACCTTTCGTTGCATCAAAAATAATGGTGACTTCATCATTCTCCGTCGGGAAAGCCGGAGTAGTGGTTACTATTTGCGCTTGCATGGCAACCACTGCCAGCAAACAAATAAATAAGGAGTAAAGTCTTCTCATTCGGTATCAATTTATTGGTTAATGGTTCAAAAGTACACCAGTTATCCCGGATTATCAAGCACTTGAGACAGAAGCAGGAAAAGAAGTAATGCAAACGGTTGCATGAATCAAAGCATATATTCCCGATCAACTGGTTTCTATCGGCAAAGATATAACGGACCGGAAATCAACTTATGGGATTTGGTGTGTTTCACCGGACTTATTGGAAAAATATTTTTTCCCAGTTGGAGAAATATTTTTTCCCAAGTGGGAAAAAAACAGAGCTCTGCGAAACTTGCAAAACTTGCAAATTTGCAAGTTGTTACGGCAACAGCTCCCAAAGTTCTCTGTTTTTAGTTCTATTCATTCATATAACAATTGAATGTTTAACTAACTATTGCTTTATAAATATATAGGAATAACTCACTGCATCCCATTAGAACTGCAGACGAGCCAAGAAAAACACATTTGTTTTTTTATAATGTATGAAGATAAGCGAAGCCCTCTTCCCCATATTAGAAAAATGAGGAAGAGGGCTTGGTTTAAATTCTAAAATTGGATCACTTAAAAACTCCTGTACCGTCAGTGAAATTCAAATAGGCTTTCTGACCTTCTGAAACACTTACCCGTTCTTGATCGCCACCATTGCCACGATAAACAATCTTTCCATCAAGAACAATAAATTCCACCTTCCACCAATCGTAGCCACCAAAATTGACGCACATACGCACTTCTTTACTTGCCACGAATGCAGGAGACACAAATTCCCCATCTTTTGTTTCCGGAATAACAAATTTTCCCGTTTCATCAACATTCCATCCTGCAGGAGCCGTATCCCCTATCAAGTAAACGTTTGGAGCCAACACATTAACAATGCGTTCCGCACCATTAACAACATGAAGCAGATACCAACCGGCATTCTTGGCTTCCAAATTATTATCAGTATCAGCGACCAAACCTGCACCGGCTTCATCATTCACCGTTGCCTGACCACCGAAATCA
This sequence comes from uncultured Bacteroides sp., assembly GCA_900557355.1. Lineage (GTDB taxonomy): Bacteria > Bacteroidota > Bacteroidia > Bacteroidales > Bacteroidaceae > Bacteroides. Next base: position 6,803 of record USSR01000090.1, on the reverse strand, counting down.
TTTCCCCAATCGGCCTGCGGAGCGAACTTAATCTTTTCGCCAACACTCAAATATACAATCGTCCAATAATCAGTGCCTGTACCATTTACTGGAGTAAGTTGTTTCCATACACCACCCCAAGAGTACTCACTACCCGTCATATAAAGTTCCGTAGGAGCTTCCGTGATTTCATAAGTATAATCCATCATATTAATGGTCATATTATACTTACCGGCTTTCGCAATCTTACCTGCACCGGCACCCTCATTCACGAGTTGACCGCTCATAGCATCATCTCCATCAACTTTAGGACCTACAACTCCAGGATTTGCCCAGAAGTCACCTGCGTCAATATTCTTTTGAGGAATAATTTTCCAATATTGATCATCAACTGTTGTAGTTATGGAGATGGTAAACACTGGATCATCATAAACATTCACATCACTATGGGCGAATTTTATCATACTCGCCTCATCCCATCCAACCATATCACCAACAAGATAATACGATTCTGAGATATCAGGCTTAATAAGTGTTACTTGCACTTCTACCTGATTGGAACTTACACAAAAAGCTTGTTCAGCTTGTTTTATGTATGCCATTACAGTTACAGCCAATTTACGTGCAATCGGATTCTTACCATAATAGCTTTCCACTGCACTCACGATTTCTTTAGTAGATACATTTCCTGAAGCATCAGCTGCCAAGATAGTTTTTCCCTGTGCGACTCCATTCTCATCTATTTTGCTCAGTACAGCTTCATAAGCAGTAACTTCCATACCTTCCGGAGCATCTACCGACACTGTAAAAAGCTGAATAGTTTCAGTGGTAACATTCTCCATTTCAATGGCCGCAGCAGGCGTAATATTCACGCTTATATTTTTAGCTTCCTCCGCATCAAAACCTTGAGGAGCTGCCCAGTCATCATAATCACCCTTACAACCGCTAAGAAACGCGGTTGTAAGAACTATACTATATATGAATGATTTTCTCATACTAATCAAATTATTTATTTATTCATTATTATTTATTGTAAAAATGATAGTAACCGGTAATATCATTAAAGATGACTCGATAATCGCCAGCCTCTACAGGAATATTAGCACCGCCGCCAACACCCCAACCAAACGGGAACTTATCACCGCCCCAATTAGGATTCCAGCTGCTATCAACGAGGAACTTCATTCCTGTATTTTCAGTTATACTCATATCATACATCCATACATGTGGACGGGCACCTGCATAAGTATCTACCGGAGACATGTGCACAGCTCCATCCCCCCAATTCGTAAAGTCACCTGCAATCATCATCTGCTGGTACTCTGCCGGGTCCTTATCAAGAGCAGTAAATGTCAAAGTGTTTGTATAACAATCAAGATCTATTCGATAGTAGCCTGCCGAAGGAACTTTAAAATCCGCACCTTCACCAGTATCATCTTTCAGACGAGGTTGGTTAATATCCTCCATCAACCCCCCCCATTGATCGGCCCACTCACCGGGAACACGAATAATCTTGAAGCCAAGCTCAGGTGTGAAATAACCTGTATAAGTAAGAGGACCTTTACCCGTTGCCTCATCAAACTTACCACCTTCTACTGGAGACATCGGATAAACAGAAACACCGATTTCCGATCCCCATGCACCATCTCCTACACAAGCACCGATAAGATACCACAATTCAGTATCCGCAGCAACCAATGCCTGGAAGAAAGGTTTAACTTTCATTGTTATACTATTTGAATAAGTATTTTGGCCTGAATTCAGAACACCATTAAGACGTACATATACATCCAAATTATCCGGTATTTGCTCTTCTGCCGTATATCCACCTATCTTCATAATGGCTCTATTGAAATCTTTAGCCACAACGTCAAATTTAGCCTTCGTACTATAACTTTCCAATTGTACAAATTTGGGATTGCCTACTATTTCACCGTTCTCATCAAGCACATTTTCCCATTCATCAGTTAATGAAAGTTGAGGATAATAGCTTACAGCAGCTGTATAACCAAAATCCGGTTGTTTACATGACAGTTCAATCCCCTCACAATTAGCTAAATCATACACATTACCAGCTAATGCAGGTGTATTCAGCACAAAACTATCAGGTACCGTCAAGGTAGGATTGGAGTCTCTGTCATCTTCACACGATGTAAAGCCCATAAGAGCAACACCTACCAACAAAGATGCAATAATATATTTTTTCATATTCCTTATTTTCATTTAGAGATTAATAACCAGTATTCTGTTTCAGATTTTTATTATTCGAGATCTCATTTACCGGTAAAGGGAAAATACTCATATAAGAGGGGAATTGATTACCCTCATAAACACCTCCCATCCATTCCCACTTATAGCTAGATTGTCCGGCAAATTTACCAAAGCGAATAAGATCGACACGCCGACGTCCTTCAAGCCAAAACTCACGGCTCCATTCATCACAGATATCATCCAATGTATAAGTACTCTTTACAGGAGCATGTGCACGTGTACGCAGTTCATCTATTTTTGCTTTAGCATTACTATTACCAGTAGCGCCATTTTTACGAACTGAAGCTTCCGCATAAGTCAAATATGCCTCAGCTATACGCATAACAGGTAAGTCCGTATTGACAAACTCAATAACAGCATTGTTACTTCCATCAGAATTAACATTGCGGAACTTCACACAGCTATACCCCAAATTTTCATCAGTGCCTTCATCTGAAACAGAAATGTCCATTCCTTTATTGAAAAACAATGCACGGTCGTCATTTGCAGCAGTAATCATATCTTGCAATGTTGCTGCTTCAGCAGGCTTAGTAGCAAAAAACTTATCAATAAGTTGCTTACGCAGACGAATACATTTACCCCAATTGTTATCAGCACCTGAAGGAGCATAATTATCTGTCGGCACTTTATTAGAGTAAGAAGCTTGAATAAGGAAATTGGTTCCTTCATAACTTTTGGTAGTTTCACCATCAGTAAGGCCTACCAATAAGTTCTCATATTGTGCTCCATTACGATTATTATCGGCCAAGAACAACATTTGATAACCTGTATATTTCTCACCAGTTACCGGATTAGTAGCTCCCGTTGTATTAAGATGATAATATCCATTATTAATAACCTTTTCAGCATAAGTCATGGCATCATCCCAGCGAGGTGTACTTGTATAGACTTCTGCATTCAAATAAATACGTGCCAATAGGTTCCAAGCAGCTACACGGTCAGCGCGACCGTAAGTATTTTTACCAGGTTCCGCCATCAAATCAGCACATTCTTTTAATTCTTTCTCAACATATTCAAAGAACTGGCTTCTTGTATAACCTACAGCCATTTCAGCAGACACAGCTTCAGTAAAGGCCGCATTTCCATACAAGTCCATAACAAGTGCATAGTTATAAGCACGTATAAAACGTACTTCTGCATTACGCATCTCTTGGTCTGCCGCATTACCCTCTTGACTCAAATAAAAGTTACAAAGTGTAATTGTAAAATATAGACGATAATAAAGAGCTGCCGAAAATACACAACTTTCCCCCCATGAGTTGTGAAGCAATTCCGGTATACCAGCATCTGTTGCCCATACCCAATGTGCTTCATCAGCAGTAAATTCGTTGAGATACCACTGAGAACGGAACATACCTGAACGTCCTTCATCAACATCATCAATGTCACCATTGCCATTAGGTCCTGATTGCCCTGTCAGACTAAAACTAGCATAGATTTTGTTGAAGACGGCGTCATTATCGAATTCCATCGTTTGCTGCGGATTGATCGGAGTGACATCCAAGTCGCCTATACAAGAACTTAAGTTCAATGTTAGCGCAAGTGCCGCAGCAGGTATTATTGATTTCAGTATTTTTGTTTTCATGTTATTTTTCTATAATATGGTTTAGAAATTAAGACTTACACCAAATACACCAGTGAATGGACGGGGGTAAATATTACCATCATAGCCACCATTGATTTCCGGATCAATACCTTTGTATTTAGAGATTGTAAAGACATTCTGAGCTGTAAGATAAGCACGACCACTAATTTTCATTCCGAACAACTTTTCGAAGCTATATCCCAAAGTGATATTATCGCACTTCAAGAATGAAGCGTTCTGAATGAAGTAGTCAGACAAAGCATCTTCAGTAGAAATATAACTCCAATCTTTGGCCATAGTCATATTAGTTACATTGTGCCATGTATTGCCATTAAATAAACGTTCTACAGAAATATTCGAGCGCCCGGCTTCTACAGCGTTATAAGCATAATTGCCAAGACTTGCACGAAGAGAAAAGCCGAAGTCCCAATTCTTGTAAATCAATTTAGACGTCATACCCATTATCACATCAGCATCAGCCTTTTTATAGAAATAACGGTCTGCCGAGTTGATAGTACCATCTCCATTACGATCTACAAACTGCCCCTCAATAGGTTGGCCATTCTGGTCATAAACCTGTTGATAAGTATAGAAAGCTGATACCGGATGTCCCACAGCCCAAGCTTTAATACCATCTGAACCAGAATCACCTACTGCAAGACCTCCATGCAGGATTTTATAATCAGCATCATCGCTTGCTAACAGTTTATCAATTTTATTATCATTATAAGTTATATTATAACCCAATTCCCAACGCCAATCTTTCGTTTGGATAGGCCGATAAGTGAACGACAGTTCGACACCCTGATTATGTAACTCACCAATATTACTTGTAACCTTATTCTTAAAGTTAGAACCTGCAGCAACAGCCACTGTATTGATAAGGTCAGTAGTCTTTCTGTAATAATAATCCAAATTTACAGTAAAACGATCATTTAAAAGACTCAAATCAATACCAGCATTGTAGGTAGTAGTCTTTTCCCAAGTCAAGGCGGCATTATAAGCATCAGGACGGTAAGTCATACCATTGCCTACAATTGGATAATATGCACCCAAACCATTAGTCGTATAAGAAGCAAAATAAGTGTAATCGCCAATACCTTCCTGCTGACCAGTTTTACCCCAACCTAAACGAAGTTTCAAATCAGAAACGACTTTAGAATCTTTGAGGAAAGCTTCTTCATTGATTTTCCATGCAGCTGCAACAGAAGGGAACAATCCCCAACGATTGTCTTTATGGAAACGTGAAGAACCGTCATTACGTAGCGTAACAGTCAGTAAATAACGATCCAGCAACGAATAGTTCAAACGACCAAAGAAAGATACCAAATAATTCTCAGTCTTGTAGAGAGTATTTTCTGACGGATCTTTTATTTCACCTGGATGCTCCTTGTTGGTATCAGGATAAGTACCGTAATAGTAATAATCGGTTTCTTTATGGAAATGCTGCCATTCATAACCACCCATTACATCTAAATGATGATTCTTGCCGAAATCCTTAGTGTATTGGGCATACATATTCAGTGAGAGATTATAAGTATCCTGAGTATTCCAACCCTGACTGCCATAATAATAATTGTCATAATTATACCGGCTATAATATTTGTCACTCTTACCACTCTTCAAGTCCATACCAGCATTCACATGCAAATGGAGATCTTCAAGACCATGAATTTTATAATCCAACTCAATATTTCCAGTCAGCTCCTTACCTTTACCCTTATCTGAAGTTGTATTCAAATAAGCCATAGGATTACGCGTAGACAGAGAGTTGATAGAATATTTCCATTCATCATCACCACGATCTACAGGCGAACTGTATTGAAAATAGCCACCAAAGTTTTTGTTGTAGAATTCACTGTCAATCATAACAGGTTTTGTTGGATCCATTTCACTGGCCGCACCAATAGCACTGGTGTTAGCATACGTTGTATTAGAATACATTCCTTTGGCATTAAAATTCACAGTCAAATGATCGTTCAAGAAAGTAGGATTCAAGCTCACACTAGCTGTATAACGCTCAAAGTCTGAGGTTTTAAGAATACCTTGCTGTTTTGTATAACCCAAAGAAACACGATAAGGAAGATTCTTATAAGCACCAGTCAACGTGATGTTATGGTCGGTAGCAATAGCTGTGCGGTAAATTTCATCTTGCCAATCTGTGTCAGCAAAAAGGTGTTGAGCTCCATCAGCTGGTGTTCCGTCAGCATTATATGCACTCCAGTAACCCATATTTTTATAATAGTCACTGGCTTCCCAATCAGCACCTTCCAATCCACTCTTGTTCTTTATAAAATTCATGAATTCATTAGCGCTCAGCACATCCAACTTATTAGTCACAGTACTTACCGATACATTTCCATTATAAGAAATAGTCGGCTTCATATTTTTGCGTCCTTTCTTAGTGGTAATAATAATAACACCATTAGAAGCACGGCTACCATAGATTGCTGTAGCAGATGCGTCTTTCAACACCGTAAAGCTTTCAATATCATTAGGATTTACAAGGTTTAAAGGGTTGGACATACCCTGCATACCGTAATTATCCATAGCCAGACCATCGATTACAATCAACGGATCATTGCTGGCATTCAATGATGAACCACCACGAATACGAATTGAAGCTCCGCCACCTGGTTCACCACCACTGTTCTGAACATTAACACCAGCAATCTTACCAGTAATCATGTCTTGCGCACTAACCTGCAAACCTTTGTTCATTTCATCAGGTTTGATAGCTGTCACCGATCCGGTCAAATCGTTTTTCTTAGCGCGACCATAACCAATTACGACAACTTCACTCAACAACTCGGCATCATCCTTCAAGGTAATAATTACCGAAGGAGCCGCAGCTAGTTCCTGAGTCTGATATCCAATGAAAGAAACCACCAGCGTTGCCCCTTTGGGAACACTCAGCGTAAAATTACCGTCAAGGTCGGTGATTGTACCATTTGAGGTATTACCTTAT
>USSR01000089.1 GCA_900557355.1 uncultured Bacteroides sp. | reverse complement strand
CAAATATAACGGTACACTTCCCAAAGTCTACGACCAAAAGATAAACGACCATATTAAAGAGATTGGCGAAGCTTTAGGATGGACGGAAATAGTAGAGTTTGACGAACAACGGGGAGCGATGGAGTATACCGCTAAAAAACGTTTCTGCGACCTTCTTAAAACTCATACCTGCCGGAGAAGTTTAGCAACCAATATGTATAAAGCCGGGGCTTCATTAAGTTCTATAATGGCTATCACCGGACACAGCAGCGAGCAGCAACTAAAAACATATCTTAAACTGGATGAATCAGAAAAGAGTATGCTAGCAGCAAAAGAAGATTATTTCACGAAATTACGAATAGCTAAATGAGAATGTGACATTTTAACACCCTCATGAAGCAACAAAAAAATGATTGTTTATTAAAAGTTATGTAAAAATGGAAAATATACGAGCCTTTTATTACGATTTCAGAAACAAACTAATACAGATAAAAATAGATTCAGATATCAGTCCATTAAAGGATTATCAAACTAAATCATATGATATTTATTCAAGCCGCATTATTGATTATGATTTAATGCATAAATCATTAGATAATATAACCAATAAATTATTGAATTTACATTGTAGAGAGGATAGATATATATATGCTAAGCTTCTGATAAACAACAACAATGCTCATAAAACAGTCATTGAAGAACTTATAGACGATAGTTTTAACGACAAAATTGTATTAGGTATTGATTCAGGAATTTATTATATAAAATCAGAAAATGATATCTCTATTGAACTAAAAAACGAAGATTATGAGAATAAACGTTTATCCCATTTTTACAAGGAAGAACTTATTCCGTTTGAAAATATCCTTTTTAATACCCTTTATGATTTCGGTATTAATATTGAATCTGTAGGTATACAAAGGGAACGTTCAGAAGTTGACCTGACTGATATTATAAAATCCGAAATAGGAAATAGCCCAACTAGAAGTAGGCAATTTACGACTAAAAGACAAACAATGGCAATTGTTGAATTATTATCCAAGTTAGGAATTAACACAGGAAATGTTGATAAAACAGCCATAGCTGGATTTATCCAATTTTTAACAGGTAAACAATCTGAATCACTTCCGCAAAATACAACTGCATATAAGTTGATTGAAAGGAAAGATCCTGATTCTGAAAAAGAAAAAAACAGCTTTAATAATGATTGTGATTTTGTTGCTTCATATTTTGAAAGTGTGGGGCTGATTTCTTTGGCAGATAAAATAAAAAGAGGAAAAGTTTAAGATTCTACTCTAATTTAGGATATGGTTAGGATATCCTAAGCAATAAAACGCAAACAAACTTTGCTCCGTAATCAAAAACGAAAGGTTATGGAGCAATTTATTTCTACCCCTAATTCAATACTTATTCAAGGCGCAACAATGAGTGACCTTGAAAGTATGTTGAGCCGCTTACTTGACAAGAAGTTGGCTGATATAATAGATTCTACTCTCAAAGTAGACGTAAGTCCCAAAGACGGACTTTACAAACGTAAAGTAGCAGCAGAAAAGCTACAAATCTCCCTTGTTACTTTAGATAACTGGACTAAGTTGGGGATTATTAACGCCCGAAAAGTTGGTTCACGTGTATATTACACTGATAGTGATATTAATAACGCCTTGAAAAAGGTATCTAAATCCTAAAGACATGGGAAAGTTAGACATTAACATTACCCAGACGCAACAGATCGTTATGGGCTTCATCTCCCCTATTATTGACGAAATAGTAGACAGAGTATCAGAGAGAGTATTAGCCGCATCAAAGAAAGAACCAAAATTCTACACTCGAAAAGAAGCCGCTGAAATCCTTCATGTCACCTTACCAACATTGGCAAGGATAACAAAAGACGGACTTCTTATCTCCAAGCGTGTAGGTAGTAGAATCCTTTATGAAGCAGACGCTATTGATGAGGCTGTAAAAAAACAGGTCGTATTCAAATATCGGAGGGCATGACTATGAAAGAAAAGAAAAAAGCAGCCTCCACAACTGCCAATCCCCTTAATGACAGGAGCAAAGATAATCATTCCTCACGAATCATCCAACAGGTACGATCTATTTTCTTATCTGGCCGGAAGGTAACAGCAAAAGAAATCAACGCTGAAACAAATTCGAATGATGCCAGACGTGTAATCTCCACCCTCCGCAATGATGAAGGCTGGGATATTAAAGACGTTCGTCTGGACGATAGAAGAAAACTATATTGGTTAGAGCCGGATAAACGGCAAATGTCTATTGATTGGGAGGATGCCTATGGAAAGTAAAAGACAAAGAGATACGTTTATTTTCTATCGCAGTTTCAAAGAGAGCATGAGCGATTTATCGGACGCTGATAAGTTGATTATGTATGAAGCGATAACAGATTACAGCCTCGACATGAAAGAGCCCGAATTAACCGGATTTCCCAAAGCCTTATTTTCGTTAATACGTCCTTTTCTTGACGCTAATACACAACGTTGGAAAAATGGTTGTAAAGGTGGTGCTCCCAAAGGGAATAAAAACAACCGCTTTTCAAAAAGTACAACCGAAGTACAACCGGAAGTTAACCAGAGTACAACCGAAGTACAAGCTAATAAGGATAAGAATGTAAATAAGGATAAGAATAAGGATATTAATAAAGAAAGTACTATCGTATCAAAGAAAGACGAGCTTTCTTTATCATCTCCATCCGAAGAATTTATAAAATTCAATCAATGGCTAGATAAACATTGTCCTTTCGTACTGAAGGTAAAAACGCAAATGACAGAACCGGAATATCAAAAGCTTCTTGCCAAATACACCAAGAAAGAAATTTGCGATGTCCTTGAAAGCTTGAACAACTGGAAAGACTTTCCCAAGAAACGGACTAATGTATATCGTAGCACATTAGACGAATTGAAGAAGAAATTCGGAGAACGATAATTTTAAACTGTTACAACTATGGCAAAGACAGAGAAAATCTTGATAGACAATATATGCCCGCTGCATGATTTGGAATGTGAGAAGGCAGTGTTAGGCACATTAACCAGTCCTGTATTATCCAATGGGGAGATACCGGAGAATCTGACGGAAGATTGTTTCTATGACGAATTTAACCGCAACATATTCCGGGCTATTCTTACAATTATATCCCGTGGAGATCATCCCGAACCAATCGCAATAAAAGGGTGTCTTGATAAAATGGGAATATCTTTCAATGTGGCCGAATTATTAAAACACCTGGATGGCATGACGCTTGATTTCAATCAATACGTAAACCGCTTGTTTGATTTGAGTGTACATCGCAAATTCAGGGAGATAGGTTTGTTTCTTCTGAAACATTCCGCCTCGGAAGAGGAAGATATTGAACAGGTGCAAACAAAAGCCGTCGAATCCCTATCTGGTATGTTCCGGCAATCTTCGGACAACATATACACGCTAAAGGATGGTTTGACAGGAGTACACCAACAAGTGAACCGCAATCTTTCCGGTCAGACATCATTAACCGGAACGCCTACCGGATTCGATCAGTTTGATAGAAGATCAGGAGGATTGCAAAAATCCGATTTGATAATCATTGCGGCAGAGCAAAGCATGGGTAAAACATCCCTGTTAATGTCTATTTTGCGGTTTGCGGCACTTTCAGGTACAAAGAGCATAATCTATTCAATGGAAATGAGAAAAGAGCAAATTGCGTCCCGTTTGGCTTCTATTGAAAGCGGAGTACCGGCAAATCAAATCATGTACTCTCAATTAACAAGCTCCCAGTTAGAAAGCTTTGATAAAGGGTTGGCTAGATTGCTTCATCTTCCGATATATTTCGACGATAACAGTACCAGCAATATAGACAGTATAATAAACTCTATCCGGTACATGAAACGGAAGTATGATATAGACGGTGCGGCTGTTGACTATTTGCAGATTCTCAATGTAAACATGAAGGGAGCCAATAAGGAGCAACAGATGGGCGACGTGGCACGACGCTTGAAAAATCTAGCAAAAGAGCTTGATATCTGGATTATCGCATTATCGCAACTCAACAGAGACAAAGATAACCCGGTTCCCTCTATAGCCCGGTTGAGAGATAGCGGACAAATAGCAGAAGCCGCAGATATGGTTATGTTGATTTATCGTCCGGAAGTGAAAGGCAAATCATACCCAGGAGAGTTTTCCCATGTAGACACCAAAAGTACGGCAATGATAGATGTTGCCAAAGGCCGAAACATCGGGATAATGAAGTTCATTTGCAAGTTCGATGCTCCGACCACTCACTTTTACGACTTACAGGATATACCTATTTCGGCAAATGTTGAACCTGATCCCTTCTAGCTATGGAAATAGAAACAATCTACGGGCAAGTGATAGCGAAAGCAAACAACTATCAAGCCGTACCGGGCAAAGACGGCCAGAAACGGATCATCAAAAACGACCGGATCAGGGAGTATGAGAAATCCTTCTGCCTACAATGCAAGAAGTATCGAGGGAAACGCATTTCCGGTCGTTTCAAGCTATTTATTCGTGTTTGGCATGGGAATATTCGCTTCGACCTGGATAATGCTCTAAAAACGATCCTTGATTGCTTGCAAATGGTTGAGGCTATTACAAACGACAGCCTATGTTTTGAGATTCATGCGGAGAAACGGATAGACCGACGGAATCCGAGAGTAGAGTTTGGTATGGAAGAGATAAACGAGCAAAAAAATATATTCAGCCCAAATAAGACGAACCATACCATTTTTACCTGCTAGATAAGCAAGAGTATAAAAAAGAATAGATTATTATTTTCGTTCACCTAAAAATGAGCGAGAGCAACATTTAAAAGTTATGGAAGCAATTAAAGAATTAGGAAAAGAGTTCATTAAGAACAAAGAGCGATTTATCCAAATCGGATATAATCCCCAAACTGAAGTTTACTTATACAAACGTATATTCCCAGGAGGAGCAATCATTTATGAAGTGTTTAAACGCAAGATAAATAAACGGTTTAACTGTGTTAGCTATCCCGGTAACAATGCCTTTGGTTATTGGGCTTTGACATTCCCCAAATATGAGCAAGCGAGATATTATTTAGATAATGGGTTTATAAAACCTTCGTAGGCTAATTTTAAAAAGAACCATTCAAGTAAACGCCCATCAAGCGAGGAAAAGTATTACCGGATAGGTGTTTGTCTAATCGTTGCAAAAGAATTAGAGAACAAATATTTTATTAACCAATTTAATTTTTTAAGTCATGAAACAAGAAACATTTTTCGGAGTAAGAAAAGATAGTGAAAAACATCTTTATGTGAGAAGAGGTGATAACAACGAGGTCCTTATCACTAAAACAGTAAACGGGGAATCCATAACAGAAGAGAACACCGTACACCTAAATGCGGAAGAAGCCCGTAAACTAGGGATTCAGTTGCTAAAATTAGGTAGTGAAGAACTGCCAAAATCTGGAATAGACCTTAAAACCGAATCTTTCGTGGACAAAATCACGGTATACAGAGGAATAAACCCGGACGAAACACCGGCCAACCTCGCAGTTATCACCATTGATGAAAGCGACGAGGCCAGACAAATAAGGGAAGATAGCGGAGAGGAACCCGGCTTTTCCATTGAAGGGGAAGAACTGGAAAAACTCATTTCCGCACTGGCAAAGATTGTATAACCGATACCGGGTAGGTCTGCTTCGGATGGTCTACCCGGTATAAATAAAAAATATGCTATGACAAGAGATGAATTATATATCAATAACACAAAAGCCGATCTTAATAAGACGGATATTACTTTGAGCTATAAAAGTAACCTGCTAACCGATATTAGTAAAATTGTAAGTAATAGCAGTTATACAATCAGGTTGCCTAAAACAGCAAATAATCTGGCTTTGATTGAGTGCGCACATCTTCCCAGTTCAATAAGCCGTTATCCGTACCTAAAGCATAAAGGTACGTTATTACGGAATGGCATTGAGATAATCAAAGATGCAATTGTAGTATTGCTAGAGATTAATGAATCAATAGAAATAGCTCTTACCTGGGGTAATGTCACTAACTTCGCCAGTGTAGTAAACGATGGCAAGAAGCTAACGGATTTGGAATATGGAACAGTTGAGGGTACAGATTGGGTTGTTTGGGAAAATTGGGGAGAAAATTCGGAAAGATTTCCACGTATTGACTACGGGTTTAACTCTAATGATCCAAACGTTTGGCGTCATCCAGTAGTACCTGTATGGTGGATACTTTATAGGATTCAAGAAGAAAGCGGAGTGACATTTAATTTCCCGTCTGACAAGCTTACTGTTATAAACAAAATGATTATTCCTCTTTTGACAAGGAATGATTCACAACCCCTTTTTGATAAGTTCCCATTTATTATAAAGGCTTCAGGTCTTAGATATGACGGATTTAATTCTTGCGATGTTGTTTTTTCAATCCCAGATGCTACACAACAGAATTATGGAGAGATTCTTTCAGAAAACACTTTCTTGAAATCAAATTATGAAGCTTCACTAATAAGTGGAGAAATATATATTGGAATAAAATATACATATAGTACATCTTCATCCGATTATCCTATAATACTTAACGTATATGAAGATAGCGCAAATACATCTCCTGTAATAAGTAAAACTATATATCCTCAAATAGAACAAAAAGACGGATATAAATCTCTTTATTTTCAATTTAGTTATGAAGTAGATATAAAAGATGGGTATAAATTTGATTTAAGTCTTACTCCAAGACCATCCATAGATCAAAATTCTTGTTTTATTGAATCTGATAGTAATATAAATCTGTATCTAAAGACTAAGGGTGAAATATCTTTTGGTGAGAAATTTCCTCTAGTTCCCAATCTTCCGGACATCAAGCAAATAGACTTCATTAAAGCCGTTGCCTCAATGGTCGGTTTGTTTGCCTTACCGGACGGCGAAAACGGGATCAAGTTTATTCCCTTCGATAATCTGTCTGCAAACAAATCTAAAGCTGTAGACTGGACGAATCGTGTGATAATGGCTTATAATAGCGTAACGCCAAGAAACTTACAGTACACCCTTGATAACATTGCTCAAAACAACTGGTTCCGGTATAAAGAAGATGATAATGTCATGGGAAACTATGACGGAAATATCCAGGTTGATGATGCCACGATTGAGTACGAACGTGATGCCATTACTTTGCCTTTCTCCGCCTGCAGTACAAAAGGAGGCGTTGCTTATATTCCTTTGTATTCCTACAACGATAACGGAGAACTACAGTATAATAAAGCCAATCCCCGAATATTACTTCTTGATGGCACAAAGGGAATATTCAAGGGACTAGAATGGACTACCTTAATTGCAAATAACTATCAGACGTACAAAGGACTAATCAATAATGCAAAGATAGTGACCGAGTATATCCGTCTTAACAGTATCGAGTTACGGGACTTAGAGATGGATATACCGGTTTATTTGGCTCAATATGGTTGTTATCTGGCTATCATAGAGATAAAGACCAAAGAGAACGATATATGCGAGTGTAAACTTTTAAAATTGTAATGACATGGAAGAAAATGTAGAAGAAAAGATTCGGAGTATTACCGAACAGGCCAATCAAACTAGAAAAATGCTTTTAGAAGAGTATTTGGGACATTCTATCTCTATGGAGGAGGCTATAAATATGGAAATACCGGACGAAGCTCTGGATCATCTGGGAGATTTGTAATTTAATGATTAAATATAAAAGACTACTGAAGATATGGCAAAATTTAATGAAGAAACAATTCAAAAGTGCGTTGACTGGGTATGTGAAAACGGACTTATAGATTATGGCGGTGCAAAGCTTATTGACTTCTGTAATGTAATGGGAATCGGAAAGAGTACCTATTACCGATGGATGGAAAATGAAACTTTCGGGAATGCTATAAAAAAGGCGAAAGAAGATTTCAAAAACGGGTTGGAACGCAATGTCGTTTCCTCCCTCGCAAGGTCTGCCATCGGGTATGAATACGAACAGGTTTCTTCTGAATACTACATGGAAGGCAAGAAAAAGAAGTTGAAAAAGGAAGTAAGAAAAAATGTCCGTGTTGAACCTAATGTGGGAGCCGGAATATTCCTTCTCACAAACCTTGCTCCTGACAGATGGAAGAACAAACAGAACACCGAGCATTCCGGAGAAGTTTCTACCGGATTGACCGTTGTAGTCAAGAATCAGGAAGAAGCGGATTTAATCAAACAATTAAAAGAACATTAGTTATGTCTGCACCTAAAGGAAACCAATTTTGGAAGTTGAGAAACAAGCATGGGAGAAGCAAGCGTTTTGCTTCTCCTGAACAGTTGTGGGAAGCAGCCTGTGAGTATTTTGCCTATTGTGACAGGACTCCATGGAAAGCAATCAAGAATAAAACGAAAGGAGAAATAAAGGAAAAAGAAGAAAGCCCTACACAACGTCCTTACTCTCTGACCGGGTTAATGGCTTATTTAGATGTTAGTAAGTCCTTTTGGAACGATTTTAAAAAAGGTAGTCATGAAGATTTTTCCGTAGTCATTACACGCATAGAGAATGTCATCAGGACACAACAATTAGAAGGTGCTATTGTTGGTGCGTTTAATCCCAATATAGTTTCCCGAATTATAGGTCTTTCTGATAAACAAAAGGTAACTCATACCATCAACAGTAAAGAGTTTAAAGGCTTTGATTTCTTACCTTATATTCCCAAAGCAGATGAAAGTATATGAGGTTTTAGCATCAAGCCGCTTTCTACTCGCTACAATGAACAGAAACGGAGTGAGCGCAGATGATATAATGTATCTTGATATGTTCTATGAGTATAGAGATATGCTTGCAGAAGGACGAAAAGAAGCCGAAATTCGGGACTTTCTTTCAAACAAGTATAAGTTATCAGCCTCAACAATAAAAAAGGCTATAAAGCGTTTGAATGAAGAATATAAATTATAGTTTTAATGGTTAAGTATAAACAAAAGCCCCGAACCAATCAAGGAACGGGGTATGTTTAATACATATTTACAACTATTTTGTCGGGAATCAAAGCTGATTTTCCCGTTGCAAAACAAGTTCTTTCACTTCTGGATATAAATCCAATAATTTTTTATCCATTTTATCTATGAACTCATATACTTCCAGAAAATAAATCAAAGCATTTTTCTTTGCAAATTGCTCTTGAGCCAATAAATATAAAAATGGAACTTTGGAGACATCTACAATTTCTTCTTTTATTTTTGTTGGTTCATTCAAGCTACCAGAGTATATAACAGTAGAAGATTCTTTAAATAGTTTTGAATAAGAAGCATGAGAAAAGGTATTTCGGTATATATTTTTTAGCTTTATCAATCTTTCAGCTTCATCTTTGGTTATCAAACCTTTACTTTTACACTTCTTAATATTAGGTTCAATATCCCTATTATCATAGTCCTCAACTTCTTGTTTGAATGTTTCATCTATCCTCTCAGAATCATTAAATCGTCTACCCTGTGAATCCCATGTTATCAATGTTTGTTTCAAACTATTCTCAAATAGGTGATTTGTTAGAGTTATAGCAGCTTGTGCATTACCAATTATCAGACAATCACATATTTCTGATATTATAGATTTGAGTCCATTTAATACATTCAGTTTACCATATTTGATAAATATGAGGGGTCTTGTATAATCATTGACTACAATCCTATTTCTTAGTTCTTCCAAATATTCAGTTGCTTTTGCATCTGAAAATCCTTTGACTGAATACTTAAGATTGATATTCTTATTCATATTTGATTTGCTTTTACATTGACGTCCTTTCCACAATAAAGAACAAAATGGATTACTAACCTCTTCATTATTCTGGTTCGTAACCCTCATAATAATAAGATTGCGTAATACCTTTAAATATAACTTCTCGATCATCTACCTGGTTGGTTAATCCTTGATGTAACAAAGTTCGCAGTTCCAGGTCGTTAATCGGGCTTCTTTCCATAGCTTGCAAATAGAGAACCTTATCCACATTCTGCCAATCAATCACCATGCCAAGACGTTTTTTAAGTATCATATCGAGCCAAATGCGCATAGTACGACCGTTGCCTTCCATAAACGGGTGGGCAATATTCATTTCCACATATTTAGCAATGATTTCCTCAAATTTCGTTTCCGGCATCTTTTCTATTACTGGGAGCATCACATCAAGATACATACAATTAGCAAAACGAAAGTTTCCCTTTACTATATTCAACGTACGCACCTGTCCAGCAAACCTGTACAACCCATCGAACAAATAACGGTGTATGTCACACAATCCTTTTACGGTTCCCACCTCAATACGATCTATATCTCCAGTTTCAAACAAGGCATGAGCTTTTGCAAAGCTCAATTTATCTATTTCATTTGTATTCATACCCTATTGCATTATAGACAAATATCTTTGTAAAGAGGCTATTTCGGCCTCAACAACAAGTTTTTGAAAGGCTTCCGGCTTATTCTCTGTATGAGATTCTTCCAGTGCTTTATAATAACTTATTTTATCCTCATTGCTACCTTTTAAAGTAACCAATGTATACCCATTCCGTAAAAGATAAAGATTCATCAATAAACGTGACGTTCGCCCGTTTCCATCAATAAACGGATGAATACGTACAAGTTCGTCGTGAAGATATGCGGCTATAAGTACCGGATGTACTTTTTCTTCCTCCATCTGCTGGTACTTTATCACAAAATCCTCCATTTGCTTCTGTATTAAATAAGGTTGTGGCGGCATGTGGGTACTACCGGAAATCATAACGGGAACGGTACGATATTTCCCGGCATTTTCACGGTCTATTCCATGCAAGATAAGAGCGTGTATTTCTTTGATAGTACGTTCGCTTATCTCTATATCCTTCTTCGCTATATCTTTGATATAATCAATAGCCTCGCTATGATTGATAGCCTCCAGATGTTCACGCATAGATTTGCCGGATATGGTAACTCCTTCATTTACTACTAGGGCAGTTTCCTGTAATGTAAGGGTATTGCCTTCGATCCGGTTACTTTCGTAAGTATATTCTATATCCAGGGCATCCTGTATCTTTTGCAGCGCATCTTCCGGTAATGGACGTAAAGCGGATAACTCTCCTTTGAGTGTATCGGCTTTATCTAACAACAGTTTTAAATCTTCATTCATGACTATTCTACTTTGATATTATAAAACAATTTCTCCGCTTTCTATTCTATCCAGCAACCGGGACAAGTCCGGCACACTATTTATATTGTAATTGATATCTCTTATGCGGATTACTCCAATAATACCACCGGAAGAAGAAGGTACAAACAGTTCTGTAATGTCAACCTCTAAAGCATTGGCAATCCTTTCCAGTGTTTCGAGAGAAGGTGTAGATTTACCATTAACAATATTACTCATATTTGGCTGGGTTATCCCTATCATTCCTGCAAGTGATACAACGGTCACTTTTTTTTCCTTTAATACATCTTTAATTCTTAGTTCCATATTATATCGTTTTAGATTATAGTACAAACATACTACATTATATCGAACAAAAGTATAAACAAAGGTTAAATATATTCTTATACATGATATTTTTGTGCTATTTATTTTGGTATTATATTTTAATACGATATATTTGCATCGCAATAATAATGCAAAACGATATAAATATATGGCACGTTACGATTTAAGCAAGATAATGAAGAGAGCGCACAACCTTTATAAAAACGCTCATGTAAAGTACCCGACATTTGCCGATGCACTCCGTAAATCTTGGAACATGGCAAAGTTTGAGGTTAGAGTAGCCGAAGAACGCCATGCAATCGAAGCGGAGACTAAAGCACGTGAAGCAAAGGTACGTGAAGAGAACGAGCAAGCCGCCATTAGTTCGGTTCTTCTTCGTGCACAAATCGAAGCCGACCGTATCAGAAGAGAAGCGGAAGCTAAAGCAGAACGCATGAAAGGCGAGATAGCAGCACGCAAAGAGGGCATCTCTTATAATGAGTACCAAAACCGTATTAGCCGTACAATGGGCTACGGGTGTGGTTCTTATTGTGGTGATTGATTATTAACCCGATGGGGTGGTTTCACCCCAACCCCATCATAAAACATATACAATGACAGAAACAAAGGTTTACAAGCTCCATGAGAGCAAGCAAGTAGAGGATATTACCACCATGCTAAAGATAGAGGGATTAAAGCATAATGTATTCGAATACGAAGAGTACACAGCAATAGAAGTGACTGGCACACCATTAGAGATAATAAGAGCCTCCACGATATACCAACAGGTTACAACCATTAAGCTATAACGAGATGGAGATATTGATAGTATTTGGATGCCTATACACTGGCTATAGGATATTTAGGAGAAAGAGAGAACACTTCTTTGATATTTAATCAATTATGAACGCTACACTAATTATTTGTATCATCCTTCTTGCTTTCTGCGTATGGGATGAAATGTTTAACGATAACAACAGAAATCAATCAATATAAATATAACTTTAATAACAATGGAAACATTTGATTTACAAGATTTAATCACAGAGAAAAATGTAGAATTACAAGAGTTCATCAAAGAGCAAATGAGAGTACACCAGCTTAGTAATTTATCAATAGACCAAAGAGAGTTAATGATAGATACTCCAGCAATAAGTACAAAGCAAATGATTGATGCTTATTATTCCACGATCCAGCATGTGGCAGCTCGGCTGATTGAATTAGAAGGCAATAATGAGGCATGGAATAAACATCGAGCCATTATCATGAAGAAGGTAGCAAAGAAAGAAAAGGAATGTAAGAGAATAGAGAAGAAAGCCCGAAAACATGAAAGATATAGCCAGAAACTCACACGAGAGTACAATATAAAATATAACGCTAATATACAACTTTAGATACTATGTACACGCAATTAGAAAACGAAATACGAAAGACAATAGCCCTTGAAGTTAAAGGTGATAGCATGAATAATGGAACACGATCCAGTTTTGAAGCTGGAGATAGATTAATAGTGAAGCCCTTTAGCATTGACGATTTTAGAAACAATATAAGTAATGATCTAAATAGCTTTTGGGTAATTGAGATAGAGCAAGGCTACCTGTTTAGGCAAATAATTGAGTATGATAATACCCGTGATGCAATAAGATGCCACTCTTTAAACGTTTCCGGACAATATCCAGATGCTTTTGTAGAAATTAAAAATATTACTAAGGTCGGAAGAGTGATTGAATCACAACGTAATACGTTACAACGAATAAAATAGCATATAATAAGAAATAAGTTTGTGCTAGGGGCCACGGTCCGACACATTGAAAGTTGACGCCATCAACAAAGCCACCCCGGTAACAATACGGTTGCCGGGCTTTCTTTTTATGATCGCTATTTATATATGAATGAGATAAACGCCACAAATAAAAATATTAAAATGTCGTAATAACTCCAATTATTTTTGTTCATTTGTCAACTTAACAAAAAGAAAAAGACATGGAAATAGATCCGATTATTAAGCAAGCCATTGAGATTGGCATTAAATTAGGTATTGAAGCATACAGGAATGAAAGGAATGCAAACCTCAAAAACAAAAAAATTCTTATATGCAAGTCTGATGCAGAAAGACGTTTTGGACGTGGAGTCATTAGAGAGTTGATTAAAAGGAAATTTATATTCCCTTATCAATTTGGTATTGAAACAATGGTAGACGAAGAAGGTGACGAAATTACCGAGCCTAGAGGACATATATACTATAAACTACATGAAATTATAGAAGCTGTTGAGGAAGGGAATATTCTAAAATGCCTTCAAAAACGCAGAACTATGAAATATAACTCCAAATAACCGTTATTTGGAACTGATACACTACAAAGATTTTTCCCCAGTCATTACGCACGTATGAAAGAAATTCTCAAAAATGTGGATTTTGTGGATGCTATAAAAAAGGGAAATAAAATAAACATGAAGATTTCTTCCCGGTCATCACACGCATATATGAAAGACTTATCAAGCCCTTACTCACGAATATCAAAACTTTTTAGTAACTTCGTATCTATGAAACTAAAACCAAAATAGCATTTAGAGTACATGAAGCATATATTCAACGAGGAACAGCAGAATAAAGCAGCATTTATTTGTTCAAATCCCATAGCTCGGCTATCCGAACTTTATCGTAGTGAGGTTGAGAATCTTGCTATTATATGGTGTTACTATTCCGGGAAGATAGAAGGCAATAGTTACACTTATGTTGAAACAGAAACTCTCTTAAAAGACCAAATCACCTCTCTAAAGAAATATGAAGATGCAGAAATACTAATCACCCTACACAACACATTCACTACAGAACTGGAATATATCAAAGAGAGAAATAGCAAAGAAATAGATAAAAGCACTTTATTCAGAGTGTATCAATCCATATCTGCCGGTTTAGTTCCTGATGAAGAATCAGAGCATTTAAGAAATAGACCTGTTTGCGTTAGTGGCATAGAGTACACGCCAACAAAGGAATTACATAAGATCTCGGAAAAACTGGACGAAATACTCCATCAACAGGAACAATATACTAATCCATTGGAACGAGCCGTTTATCTTCATTGCAACATAGCCCAATTACAACCTTTCGCTAATAAGAACAAGCATGCTTCCCGAATGATAGAAAGTATTGTATTAATGAATGCTGATATTATCCCCGTTTATTCTTTAAGGGAGACTGATATATTGAACTACAAGAAAGGGGTATTATTTTTTTGCGAAACTGGAGAATATTCCCTATATGCTGACTACTTCCTGAATAGACAAATCGAAAGAATAAAAGAAATCGAGGAATAAAAAACAGTCTTTCCTCAAAACACCATCCTGATATCATGTTTTGTAGTACCAATGTAGTACCATTTTCAATTAAGAGCAAAGAAAAACCCTTCCAGAAAACATCTGAAAGGGCTTCGTGAGGTTCCTGGCGGATTCGAACCGCCGTACACGGTTTTT
>USSR01000088.1 GCA_900557355.1 uncultured Bacteroides sp. | reverse complement strand
GAGGAACTTGTTCCGTAGAATAACTCGTACTCACCCGGTGCCACACGCATGGTATTTGTAGAAGGATCGAAACATTCGAATGATTCGGATGGCAACTCTATCTTGACATCCTGTTGGGCTCCTGTTGCGAGTTCTACACGTGCATAGGCTTTCAGGGACTTTAATGGTCCATCAGCATCATCTGTTTTGCGTATGTAAACCTGTACGATTTCAGTTCCGGACCGTTTGCCTGTGTTGGAGACCGGTACAGTCAAGGTCAGCGACTCATCTGTACGGAGTTGGGTTTTGTTGCAACTGGCTGTACCTATGGCGAAATCCGTGTAACTTAATCCGAATCCAAATGGGAACAGAGGGTCGGACATATATCGGTATGTACGTCCTTTCATGGAGTAATCCTCATAGTCGGGAAGTTGTTTCGTATTTTTGTAGAAAGTGACGGGCAGCTTGCCGGAGGGGTTATAATCACCGAACAGCACATCGGCTACAGCATATCCACCCAGTTCTCCTCCATACCATGCCTGGAGAATAGCGTCGCAACTTTCCGTTTCGGGCAGCAATGCCATAGACGATCCGGAACAATTGACAAATACTACTTGTTTTCCGGCATCTTTCAGAGCTTTCAGGAAGTTTCGCTGTACGGCGGGTAATTCTATATCTGTACGGTCACCCCCTTTGAAGCCGGGAATATTTACAGGCATTTCTTCCCCTTCCAGTTGTGGCGAAATGCCACCTACGAAGACCACTACATCTATGCCTTTAAGTTTCGAAATGCTTTCACTGTAATTGATCGGGAATTCTTTTCCGAGGTTGAACTTCAGGTTTGCAGCCCAGTTTTCTACTTGTGCATAGAGTATTTCTATCTTATATTCTTTCCCCTTCTCCACTTGTAGCATGGTGCGGGTATCGGTGGTTCTCCAAGTGCGGTGTTTAGTCATCGACTTGCCGTTTACCAATAATTCAAAGTAACTGCAACCTTCGAGATTGAGGAGAATTTCGCCTGATTCCTTCGGGATTAATACGGTTTCGTATTTGGCTGAGAACTTTTCAAGATTCACTCCCGGGCCGAAAGTATGTAATCCGTATGTAGTCACGTTGATAGGCTGGGTGGTACGGAGTGAAGAGACAGGCTCTCCCTGGCGTTCTGGATTGTTCCAGAATGTAGCTTTTATGCCGGGTTTCCCATCTATGCTGCATTGGTCAAGATAGGATTCCAATGTTTGGTCATTCACCAGGTCACAGCCTTTCATGTAGACGATCTGATTCTTTTTCAGTTTACTTTTGAAGCCGTCCAAGATGGTAATGGTCTGATTCGGAGTTCCGTTGTAGTTGCCCCACAGCATAGGTTTGTCATCAGCGTTAGGACCGATAACCGCAATCTTGCGGATGGATTTACTTAAAGGCAATACATTGTTCTTGTTCTGTAAGAGTGTCATTGTCTGGCGTGACATATTCAGTGACAAATCTTTGTGAGCCTTACAGTTGACTACCGACATCGGTATTTTTGTCCAGTTCACTAATGACGGGTCATCCATTTCTCCGAGTTCAAAGCGTCCTTCCATCAGGCGGAGCACATGTTTGTTCACTTCTTCTTCCGTTATCAATCCTCTGGATACGGCTTCCGGTAGTTTCTGATAAGCGTATCCGTATCCACATTCCACATCTGTACCTGCCATGGTTCCTTTGACGGCTGCATGTACGGCATCGGAGGAACTTTTGTGGGAAGTCCAGAAGTCGGCAATGGCTCCACAATCGGAGACTACGAGATATTTGAATCCCCATTCATCACGGAGTATCTGTTGAAGCAGACGGGTGTTTCCACAACAAGGATCATCGTCCAAGCGCTGGTAGGCACACATCACTTCGCGTACATCGGCTTTTTGTACCAGTGCCTTGAATGCAGGCAGGTAAGTTTCCCATAGGTCACGGGGACTGACGTTGTTCAGATTGGCTGTATGACGGCTCCATTCCGGACCACTATGTACGGCATAATGCTTGGCACATGCAAGCAATTTACGATACTTTTCATTTTCAGGTCCCTGTAATCCTTTTACCACTGCGATACCCATTTGAGAAGTCAGGTAAGGATCTTCCCCGTAAGTTTCCTGACCACGTCCCCAACGGGGATCACGGAAAATGTTTACATTGGGAGTCCAGACGGAGAGACTGTGGAAACGGACGTCTTCCAGTCCGTTGCGTACGCGTTCGTTATGTTTGGCACGCATTTCATCGGAGACTGCATTGAAGATTTCGAATACCAGTTTGTCATTGAATGAAGCGGCCATTCCTACAGGTTCGGGGAAGACGGTTACATTTCCCTGATTGGCTACTCCGTGAAGGGCTTCACTCCACCAGTTGAATTTCTTTATTCCCAAGCGTGGAATGGCTTCCGAATCATCACACATCAAGAGCGCTTTCTCTTCTAAAGTCAAGCGTTTTACTAAATCCTTCGCTCTTTCTGCCGGACTTAGTTCAGGATTCTGATACGGCAATGTTTGCCCCCACCCCGATAGGGAGAATAACAAACCACAGATTACTAATACCTTTTTCATAATAATGTTGTTTTCATGGTATAAAATTATGTTTTCATTTCTTGATTGCTAAGGATGATATTTCCCCAGTATTCTAATTTCGTCTCCTGAAATATCGACTTCGAACAATATTGGTCTTCGTGGGCCTAGGTTCTCGGAGTCGAGGCTTTGGTGATGCAGGCACATTAACAACTTTCCATCGAATGTACGGAACAACATACCATGCCCTGAGTTATTGGATATCAGAGGAGTATTGCACTGAACCCACGGACCTGCAAGTTTACCCGACTCGGAGAAAGCCACTCCCTGTGCACAACGGCTGTTACTCCAACTGGACCACAGTATTCCTAAACGTCCCGTATCCGTCCGGAACAGAAAAGGCCCATCTGCCACATAACCTCCTAGTGCCATACCGATAGTGAGCTCGCCTATCGATTTCATTTCTCTTGGCCATGGGGCATCGGATGCTTTGAAAAGGGTGGTAGAGGTTCCTATTGATTCTGATAGTTCCGGAGTCAGTTGAACGTAGTCGATCATCCCGTCTACGGTTTGCATCCATTCGTGACAAAAGACCATATAGGGCACTCCGTCTTCTTCCCAGAAAGTACCGTCGAGTGTAGACCAGTCCTCCGGCAGATAGTTCTTGTCGCTGATGGGATGGTAAGGACCTGCTGCTTTGTCGGATGTAAGGATATGGGTGGCACGGCGTTGTACATTGTATCTATCAGGTACAGTGTCTACTATGATCTTGGGATTGGTAAAGGTAACGAAACAATAGTATTTACCTTTATATTTATGGAGCTCCGGAGCCCATATTCTTGGCGCGGTTCCAATCCAGGAAGTTGTATCCACAGTAATGTATTGATAGGGGCCTGTCCACTTTTTCATATTTGTACTTTTCCATAAACTACCGCCACTTCCAACCAGATAATACATCTGTGTTTCTTCATCGGCCAGGATAAAGGGATCGCTTAGCTGTAAAGAGTCAAAGGAAGTGGTGTCTATCTTATCTCCTTCCTTGCCGCCAATAAATGTATATTGTTTTATCGGCTCTGGGCTCTTAGTCTGGTTACAGGTAACCAGATTAAGAACGAACAGAGTTATTGTGAAATGAAACAGTATCTTCATAGTTGCAAGTATTGTTAAAACTACATCTGTATTATGTGAAGTATCATTTGAATATCAAGCCTGGGCCGGCTATGATACTTTCCAAAATAACTATTCGAATGTTAATGTTAAGTGCAAAAATAACAGGTAATCCCCTTAATAAAGGGTATAAAACTGTTTTTGAGGAGGATTTTTCTTGCTGCCAGGGCGTATATGTGGCACAAGTGTTATATTTGCAGGACACAAATCCATGGCAGCCTGCTTCCTGAAAAACTCAGTCATCTTTTTAAAAGTCTGCTCATTGAAAGTTATAGGACCGTGCTGTCCCTGGGGTACGGTAATAAACTCTTCCAATCGTCCTTTTGCACTTAAAGCATCTTTAAAGAAGACACTCTGGCAATGAGGAACAACGGTATCGGCATCCCCATGAATCACCAAAAACTTCGGATCCTTTTCGTCGATATAAGTCATCGGATTCAAAAGGGTCAGCACATCCATGTGTTCAGCCGGTGTCCCTCCTATCAAGGCCGCCTCAGGTGAATCTGCCCCTTTGGTCGTAGCACAGTTTTCCATGCGCGTCATGTCTATCGGTCCGAACCAATCCACCACTGCATCCACCCGGCTGCTAAAGGAAGTGCAATCTCCCACATTTCCTTCGATGTCCATCTCCGTATCACCCACCTTATATACTTTGACTCCATTGGTAGTGCCGGCCAGTGAAGACAAATGGCCGCCCGATGAAAATCCGGTGATACCGATAAAGGATGTATCGAGCCGGTATTCATCAGCATGGGCACGGATAAAGCGCACAGCTGCCTTCACATCATTGATCTGCGCCGGAAACTTCGCATCGCCACTGGAACGATGGTTGATGGAAACCACCGCAAATCCCCCGTCGAGCAACGGTTTCCCCATCGCCTGGAAAGCCATCTGCTTCATATTATTGGCAAACCAGGCGCTACCGTAGATCAAGACCACCACTTTATATTCAGTCTGTCCTCCATCGGGCAGATAAATATCGAGTTTATGTCCCTCCAGACTGTCATTAGCATAGTTGATATCAGTCCATTGCGTAATCTGTCCGAAAGACATGAATGAATAGAACAACGCACACACAAATCCAAAAACAAGTTTCATATTTTTCAGTTTATTAAAAAGTTGACAATTATTTAAAAAGAAGCGGAGCAAACTCATTCAATGCTCTGCGCCACGTGAGCCATTCATGGGCCGTATCGGGAGATTCATAATACACATATTTAATTCCCTGTTTGTCCATCATCTGCCGGAAAGCCTTCACTACTCCGGGGAAAGGATGCGGTTCGGCCGTACCAAGTCCCAGAAAGAAAACCTTAAACTGAGCGTTTACAGCCTTAGCATCTTTAAACTTCCCATTAAGGAAAGTAGTTGCATCCAGCGGTTCGGTACTCGGATAATTGGACGTACCACTGAAACCACCATAATAGGCAAAATGCCCGGGATTATTCATGGCAATATGCATAGTTTGGTTAGCCCCCATTGACAATCCTGCAATGGCGCGGTCTTCACGACCGGACAAGGTACGAAACTTCGCATCAATCATCGGAATGACTTCGTTCATCAGCACTTCTTCAAAAATAGAAGCAGCAAAAGGCGACTTTTCACCGGGCTTCGTAGCGTATCCATTGTCCATTACCACCAACATAGGAACTGCCTTTCCGGCGGCAATCAGATTGTCCAGAATCAAATTAGTCTTACCTTGTCTTCCCCATCCCGTTTCGTCCTCAAAACTACCATGTTGCAGATAAAGCACCGGGTAACGTTTATCTTTATTATCCCCATATCCCGCCGGAGTATAAACAAAACAACGCCTCCATGCTTTTGTCAGATTGGAATAATAATTCATCTCACTCAGCAAGCCGTGAGGAACATCTTTCAAGGCATAGAAATCGGCATCATGAGCCGGAACCTCTATACCACTGCCCCAACGACCCGCTCCATAGAAATAAATGGTACCCGGATCAGGAACAGCTGCTCCGTCCACATTCAGCTGGTAATAATGGAATCCCTCCTGTTGCGGAGCGGACTCGCCTGTCCACACACCCTTTTCATCTTTGGTAAGGTCATACTTCACGCCACCCAAATCGAGTTGTACTACCTTTGCTTCGGGTGCCGAAATTTGTACACGAACCTTACGCTCCGAATTGACCTGAGGATAAAGCTTCCCCGGTTGATTCACTTCCGATGGTTTGAAATCTTCCACTGTCTGCGCAAAAGATGGTAAGCCTACGCTTACCATCCATGACATCATACTCCAAAATAAAATTTGTTTCTTCATAAATTAGATATTACTTCTTAAATAAATTCGGTAAAAATTCATTCAGACATCTGCGCCAGGTAAGCCATTCGTGGGCTGTTCCCTGCGATTTATATGAAGCTACACGGATATTCATGCCTTGCAGAGCCTCAATAAGTTGTGCGGTTCCCATATTTTCTTCCGTTCCGCAGCCCAGGAACAAGTAATGTACTTTCTTGTTGAAAATATCGGCATCAGCAAACACTCCATTGAAGGCATTCTTTACATCCAGTCCGAAGATAGCTCCACTGAAACTGCCAATATACGAAAATTTATCAAGATTGGTCAAAGTAATGTCGAAAGTTTGCTTGCCACCCCATGACAGCCCCGCCATAGCACGGTGTTCGCGGTCAGTATAAGTACGGAATGTTTTGTCCACCATCGGGATAAGGTCATTTATCATCAGAGTGGCAAAAGAAGAACCATACAGGTTACGTTCATCATTCACATTCTTTCCGGGACGCGGGCGGAATCCCACTTCTACATCGCCACTTTCCATCACCACAATCATGGGCACACATTTACCTTCGGCAATCTGGTTATCGAGAATGTTGTACATGTAGCCCTGTGTGCTCCATCCGGTTTCATCCTCGCCCATGCCGTGTTGCAGATAAAGCACCGGATAGCGTTTCTTTGTATTTTTTTCATATTCGGCGGGAGTATAGACCACGCAACGACGGAAACGCTGCTGGCTTTCAGCATAGTAAGTACAGGTGCGCACCTGTCCGTGGGGCACATTCTGTGGGCGGTAATAATCGCCTTCTTTACCCTCAGGCACTTCTATCCCACTTGCCATACGGCTACAGCCAAAGTAAGTACAACTCATGGGGTCGATAACCGAGAAACCGTCCACCAACAAGAAGTAATAGTGGAAACCAACTACCAACGGGTCAGTCTTCACTGTCCACCAACCCTGTTCATCTTTATCCATATCATACTTCTTGCCGCAAATATCCACCTGCAAGCGTTTTACGTCGGGTGAAAAGATGCGGAAATAGGCACGGTTCTCCTTATCCAGACGTGGAAAATCGCAGCCGTGCATATTCGATGAGGCTTCCACCGTATTCTTTATTACTTCCTCTGTGGTGGGAAGTTCCTTACCCATCATCTTCAGCATGGCGGCAGCATAGCGGCGGCCCAAAACGCGATAACCGGCAGCATCAAAGTGCAGATGGTCGGCAGCACAGCTCAAGCCTTTTGACGAAACAACGGCACAGTTCTTTATCACCTGCGGCAAGGTTGCTATGATCGGATTCATGGCGGCACAAGTACCCCCGTGGTCGGCATTCACTACTTCACCGGCCAGTAAAGGAACTTCTTCAGTTTTCAAATTTAAATCAGCCAGCAAGTTGTCATATACATCCTTTACTTTTGCAGGCCATTCCTCTTCTCCCGTGTTCGATTCACCCTGGTGCAATAAGATACCTTTTATCACGCCATCTTTCTGTGCTATTTTAGCCATCTCCACCAAGCGGGCATAAGGATCGTTGTCATACTCCTTGAGCATACCCAACATCCATTGCGGAGCTGTCTTGATATATTCCCCGCGCTTGTCTTTCTGGAAAAGTTCTATCTTGCAGCCGCCCACTGCTACATGCACCACACCCACACGTACATTTTCCGGAAGGTTCTCTATCATTGTCCGCCCAAAGTAGTCTACGGGAGTCAATCCCGTACGCTGACGACACAGCGGAGCACGTGCCGGATACCATTTACCCTTTACCCTGCCCAATTCTTTATTTTCTACAGCTGACAACACTTGGAAACGCGGACTTACCAATGTATCCTGAGCCTCATAGCGGGCATTCCCTTCCATGTTCGATTGTCCCAGACACAGATAGATATAAAAGTTTGCATCTTGTGCAGATACAGTCAGGCTTGTAAGAAGCAGACCTGCCAACAAAGCCATAATAAGTTTTATACTTTTCATTTTTATTTTATATTGATAATAAATATAATAATTTGCTCTAAGTTTTTCGGCATTGCCGGTGAGTGCGTAAAACAAGCATGCGATAAATAATAACAGTTTTTTCATTCTATTCAATTATAAGGTTTCTACTCGTTTGCTTTCAAATGCAGTAAGTGCATTGCAAAGAAAGACTTTTTTTGCGGTTTAAATCAATTCCCATGTGATATAAACCTTTCTCTATAGCTCATTTCCATAAAAAAGTAGAACTTATCGGGCAATTGGATAAAAGATAAGGTGAAGGATGTGAGGGCTGAAAAGCGGATATATTGATGGTCTACTCATAACGACAAAAAGGCCATACTAGTATTTCTTTCAGTATGGCCCTCATGAACTTTACCTATAATATCTATCGTCCTATTGAAATAATGAATATCATTTTTATTAATTTGCCCAACCGCGTACCTGATGTATTTGGTCGTTGATTTCGATTATATTTTGTGGAAGTGGCCAGTATTCGTTCTTGCCCTCAACGAATTTAAGTGTAATGTTAGCTTCGGCATAGGGGTGACGTATGTCATACACAAGCTTGTGAGGTTTACTGCCA
This sequence comes from uncultured Bacteroides sp., assembly GCA_900557355.1. Lineage (GTDB taxonomy): Bacteria > Bacteroidota > Bacteroidia > Bacteroidales > Bacteroidaceae > Bacteroides. Next base: position 6,447 of record USSR01000088.1, on the reverse strand, counting down.
CCGGAAGTCCAATATTCGTCAGTTTGATAAGGAACGTTATCAAGCACCTTGTCGTAGCACTGCTTGGCAATACCCCAACGAACGATGTCGAACCAACGGCAGCCTTCGAACCAAAGTTCATATTGCTTTTCGTTTTGAAGCACTTCGAGGTCAACAGTGGTAGATACGGTTGCTGAACCTGCGCGTTGCTGAATCTTGTTGATATACTTCTTAGCTTCATCCGGCTGACTTGATAAACAAGCTTCTGCATAAATCAGATAAGCTTCACCCAAACGGGCAATGCAGAGGTTTGTATTGTTACAGTTGTCACCTACAGAGAGGTTAGCGTCGTTAGGATGCATCATCATCTTCACTTCCATCACGTCACTACGAGAGAATGAACCATAAGTATTGGTGATACCACGGTTTTCGTCAAATTCTTTATCTGCGCGAGTAGTGCAAGTAGCATCGCTTTTCCAACCGCAGAGTTTTTCATCGTAAAAGAATTCGTCAGAAGTCAAGAAAGTAGCTTTACGACGATAGCTGTCACCATCGTTTGCCAGCATTTTGTGAGCAAACTCATGATTGATAGAGCCACCACCCCAACCACCGGTTGAGCAAATAAGTGGACTCGTACCACCACCTTTAATATCATCACCACGCCAGTTGAGTACGTTGGCCACCATCCAACGGCCACGATTATTACCACCTCTCCATCCTTCTGTACCACCTGCGGCCGCTGTATTAGTAACATAGTTGAATTCGAAAATCTTTTCTTCACAACCATCACCTTCTACGTGGAACAAGTCACGGAAACGTTCACCCGGAACGAGGTCGTAGTTTTGAGACTCTACAAGGGGTTTCATTACGCTAATCACCTTGGCATTGTCACCTGCAAAAAGAGCAGACTTACCGGCTACGAATCGAGCGAAACCTTGAGTTACAACCCAAGCACCTTCTTGATCATTCTTACCTTTACGTTCGGGCAAGTCAGAAAGAGCCTCTTCACATTCTTTCACGCACCAATCAAAGATAGCCTTTTGTGACTCTGCATTCACCGGTTTTTCATCGGTGATGAGGTGATCAATCAAAGGGGGCTGATAATACACCTGTGCAGCCAGCATGTGTGCCCATGCACGCATCACCTTAGCTTCGGCAACAGCTTGTTTCTTAACAGGAGTATCAGCTGTTTCACCAAAATAGTGAATTATCAAGTTGGCAGAATAGATTGCCTTATAGATGTGATTATAAAGCGTACTGATAGGGGCATAGCTGGGATCATAACGGAACTCATTAAGTCTACGGAAATCTGCATGGTCGTCAATGTTACCACCGGCTGCAAACACGTCGTCGGCAGAGTAGTTAAGACCCATGATATATGCATTCCAGATACCTTCAGTAGCACCGATTTCTCCGATATAAGTAGCATACATGGCTGTCAACGCGGATTCGGCATCCGCATCAGTCTTGTAGAAGTTAGCTGTACTGCTGGTTGCTTTCTGTTCCACATCAAGCATGTCTTCACACGCAGTAAACATCATATTTGAAAGCAAAGCGATTGATAAAAATATTTTTTTCATATCTCTTTCGATTAATTATAATTAGAATGTAACACTTACGCCAAATACCATCTTTTTCATGATAGGATATGCACCCTTGTCGAGACCCGGACAGTTGTATTCATTTGTACAGGTTTCAGGGTCGAGACCCGGATACTTGGTGAATGTGAAGAAGTCGTCCAATGATACGTAAAAACGTGCGTTGTCGATGAATACTTTATTGGTGATCCTCTTAGGCAATGTGTAACCAAGTTGAATTTGCTTAATCTTGAAGAACGAGCCATCGTAAACCATGGCAGATGAACGCCAGAATGTACCGCTACCTGTTACAGAAGCTGCGTCAGGAAGTTTGCCAGACTTGAAGTCTTTATAAATACCTTCTGATAAGTTGTTGTAGCCTGAACGATAGAGACCGTAGTAGACATCGTTACCGGCAGCACCGGTACCGAACAAAGTGAAGTCGAACCCCTTGTATTCAGCATTCAAGGTAATGCCGTAAGTCAAAGTAGGGAGACCGGAACCGATGTTGGTCATGTCATCAGCTTGTGGGTCGTTGGTCAATTCGCCATCTTTGGTGTAGTATTGTGCAGTACCGTCAGCAGCACGGCCCGCATACTTAAAACCGCGCATGTACCATATGGGTTCGCCTTGCTCGAAGTAGCAACGAACAACTTCGGGAGATGCACCTTCAACAGTTGCGCCGGAAATACGTTCGATAGATGGATCGAGGTAAGTCACTTCATTGTGAAGTGTGGCCATGTTAGCAGATATGCCATATTTGAAGTCACCGATATGGTCTTTCCAGCTAAGTTCTACTTCGAAACCGCTGTTTTCAACTTTACCGGCGTTCATTGTCATAGAAGAAACACCTGATTCAGGCATAGTGGGAGCACTTACAAGCAAGTCCCTGGTATACTTCTTGTAATAGTCGAGACCAACGCTCAATCTGTCGTTTAAGAAACGGAAGTCAGCACCCAAGTCGATTTGTTCTGAAGTTTCCCAAGTCAGGTTAGGGTTGGCAATACCGTTAGGCATTGAACCAAAAGTAACGGCACTTGTTGAACCATAGTTATAGAATTGTGAATTCGTACTAATACCGGCTGTATATGCATAGTTACTCAATACGTTTACGTTACCATTCTGTCCCCAAGATGCACGGAGCTTACCGTATGACATGATGCTTGGATTGACGTTATCTTTGAAGAAGCTTTCGTTTGAGAATGTCCAGCCTGCAGATGCAGAGAAGAACTTACCCCAACGGTTGTCTTTCGAAAGTTTAGAAGAGTCGAATGCATCGGCACGGAAGTTAGCCTGAACGCTATAGCGGTTGTCGTAGCTATAAGTTACACGGCCGAAGTAAGAGAGTGCTCGAGTAGTGCCCTTTATGCCGCCGATGTTCTTCGTTGTTCCTTCATTAGCATTTACACAATCAAGGTAGATGAAGTTAGAAGAATAAGCTTTAAGGATGTCCGAACCGGAAGCATTGGCGCTGACAAAATTTGAATCGCTTTGGCGATATGACATACCGGCCATGGCACCTACAGCGTGTTTGCCGGCGAAGATATCGTTATAGTTGGCGAAGTTTTCCCATTGATACCAAGTAGAATTTCTACTAGCGCCAGAGATAATGTAGTTGTCACCTTTGGTTTGACCATTGAGGTAGTAGGGGTATTGATAGTCAGATTCGTTGTTGAAGGAGATACGATAACCCAAACGAGAAGTGAAAGTCACTTGCTTGACAGGAGTAACGTTCATGTAAGCGGTACCATTAACGTTTACGCCACTGTTGCGTGATTCTGAACGGTCGCGTTGCGAGAAGGGGTTGCCACCGGCAAGACGTTGGTTGAAGTAGGAAGTAGCATAGTAGCCGTTTTCATCACCAAAGAGAGTGTAGTTAGAATCACCTGCTTGAATTTTATTGTAGTAGTCACGATATTCACCCAACATTTGTTCCGGTTTTGTCCAGTAGAGCGGAGTCAGCGGGTCAATCAAAAGAAGCATCTCGAAGGAAGAACCATAACCTTGTTCGGATATACCACGAGTACTCCATTTCTCAATAGAGGTGTTGGTACCTACTTTCAACCAATCCTTAATCATATAATCGGCATTGATTTGAGCAGTAAGACGTTCGTACTTATCTTTGCTACCCTTAACGATACCGTCTTGGTTCACATGGTTTACACTTAAGAAATATGAACCGCGGTCGTTGCCACCTTCTAAAGTAAGGGTGTGTTGTTGAGCCCAAGTATCTTCGAAATAAGCCTTCAACCAGTCTGTATTGGTATTAGGATCCCATCCGTATTGAGTTTGAGCATCAGCCAAAGCGGCATTCACAGATTCAGCGCCAAGCTGCATAGTCATCCAGTCCTTGAATTGAGTAGCGTTAAGAAGACTGGGTACGTCACCGAGTGATTGGTTAGTCCACTTGCCGCTATAAGTAATAGAACTTCGTCCTTTTTTACCCGATTTAGTAGTGATAAGAACAACACCGTTACCGGCTTCAGCGCCATAGATAGCAGCCGAAGCAGCATCCTTCAATACTTCCATTGATTCAATCATAGAAGGATCGAGGTATTGGATAGAGCTGACTTGCAAACCATCAACAATCAACAAAGGACCGATGTTGTTTGAGTTTGAAGAATAACCACGAACGCGGATTGATGCGCCTTGACCCGGTTTACCGGAACCATTCAGAATTTGTACACCCGATGCCTTACCTTGCAAGGCAGCGGCAGCATCGGTAGTAGACAAACCTTTCAGCTCATCGGCCTTTACTGAAGCTACCGAACCGGTAAGGTCACTCTTGCGTTGCACGCCATAACCTACAACCACTACTTCGTCAAGTACTTCGGTGTCTTCTTCCAGACGGAAGTTGATTACGTTACGACCACTCACTTTTACAGTCTGTGACTTGTACCCTATAAAAGATACTTCAAGGGTAGCATTACTACTTTCAACTGATATAGAATAATTACCATTGAGGTCGGTAATACAACCGTTGTGGGTTCCATTCTCTAGAATAGTCACCCCAATCATCGGCTCAGAATCATTGGCCGAGACAACAGTACCCTTGACTTGAAATTGCGCCGATGCTGACATACATGCCAAAAGCATAAGCATAAACAGAAAAGGAATCTTCTGATTTTTTTTGACTACATTTTTCATCATAATTAGTTTAAGAGTTAATAATCACATTTTTTCTTTTGTCATTAGCTATTGCTACAATAGCTTTCTAACCGTCATCATACATACATTTCATAGCTTTTAATTATTTAATTTTTTGAGGCCTGTTGGCGGAATCAGGGGGGCTGTCCGGCATTCTGCCGGAGCCATACCAGAGAGGAGGCAACCCCCTGTTTGCTCCGTATCATCCCCAGACAGGGGTACCTCTGACCGAAGATGATACGGAGTTGGTACGGTTCGGTTATTGCCCAACTCCGGCTTTGGCCCTTTTGGGGGCACAGGGAAAAAGCCATTCATTCCGCATCGGCAAGCCAACTGTTGATTTGCATTGTTGATTCAAATGGAGCTGTCTGAACCGGTTCGTCACGTTTGAGTGCGATTGCCCGGCAATAGCACTTTAGGGGAATGAGCCTGTTGCTAATGGTCGCGGAAATTCCATTTGGAATTGTCACTGTTCATATCGAATATGCCGAGAGATGGAGTGCTGTCGCCTACGGACACCAGAACCAGTTCCTTGTCTGTTCCCGGCACTTTTTTGGGCATGATTCGGTAGGTGCCGTCTGTCAACTGGTCGATTCGCCACAGTTGTTCGGGGGCTCCTGTGAATTCAGGAACAGTCACGATTTCCGCACCTGCTGTAGCGGCCAGTGCACGATTGGTTCCTTCAATCACAATCTTGTAATAAGGGCCGCCCAGGTATCCGCCCCCATCGGGCACGGCAGTAATGGTCCACTTCTGATGAGGACGGAACATATAATCACTGATTCTTACGTTGATTTTTCCTTGTGGCCAAGTTCCGATCACGTCTTCCAATGTTTGCGGTTTCAAGGGTACGACGGGCGTGTCGTCTTTTTCCCAGAAGCGGTGTCTGGTATATTCCATACGTACAAAATCGACGGCAAGTTCAAGGGCATAACCTCTACGCTCGGATTCAATCTCATACGTTCCCTCTTTGAATACTTCACCGGCAACGGGCCAGCCATTCTTCCATAAAAGCGGGCGTATGCCCAGCACACTGCGTCCACCCCGGTCGAAATCGGCCTCAAAGTGACATGACATCTTCTCTACTCCGTCGGCTACTTTGAAAAGCCCGAAGTGCCCCGGACCGGTTTGACGGTTACCTGCGGCAATCACCATTTTGCCGCCGCCTTCCAGCATTTTCCGTCCCATATTGTCGACATACGGCCCCGTCACTTTGCGCGAGCGGCCGACTACGATGTTGTAGGTAGAGTTGGGGCCATCGCAGCAGGTGCCATGCGTCCCTAAGAGGTAATACCAGCCGTCACGATAGATCAGGTCGGTTGCTTCGCAGTCGATGGCGATGTCTATTTCTTTGTTGCCCTCCATCCGTTTGCCGGTTGCGGGGTCGAGTTCCACAAGCCTGATAAAGCCGAAGTACGTGCCGTAAGACAACCACAAGCGTCCGTCTGTCGGGTCGAGCAGAAGCCCGGCGTCGATGGCATCGCAATCTTCATCATACGCGGAGGAGGCCACTTCTATGGGTTCCGTATATTTGAAATCAGGAGAATTGGGGTCCAAGGTTTTATTCCACATGGTCAATACTTTGCCGCTGTGTCCTCCGCCGAGGCCTCCTCCCGTGGCACTGTAAGCAACCAGGTAGCGGTCGCCGATTTTCACGGCATCGGGCGCGGCGCCTCCGCCGGGTCTTACTCCGCCGCCGTTCCATGTCCAGCCGTCTTCAGATATCAATCCGCCTCCGCCTGTG
>USSR01000087.1 GCA_900557355.1 uncultured Bacteroides sp. | reverse complement strand
TCTTTTCTCTTCTTTTGGATAAAATTTATGAATTAATCCTCATATCGGACGACCTGCCCATTCCTGTCAACAATAATCCTTGAATACATGTCTTTCAAAGCACACAAGAATAAATCTTTGCTAAGTACAGTAATGTTATGATAGACGGGGGCAGTAAGAGGCTTTCCTTTTTCATCCATCAGCCCGTAAAGATTGTAACTACCATATCTATAAATTCCGGTAGGCTTCATGATTGTTCCTTCACCATCTTCTGCCCTTTCCATCGTATCATAATCCAGTGAAGTCACATCATGATAAACATTCTTATTTAGTATCCTACCATCATAAGCGATCTGCAACTGAACTCCATCCGGTTTGTCTGCCACTAAATAATCATCTAATAATTCAATATCCCTGTATTCTGCAGGAAGAAGTACATGCAAAGAATCATCCAGTACTCCATACATCTTTCCGTCATTGAATACTCTTTTTCCATATTGCGGATTTTGTATATACTCATAGGATGGTTTCAGCACCCATTCTCCCTTTTTATTGATTATGCCACATTTCCCGGTTGCATCATACATACTGCTATACCCACCGTGAAACACAAGTCCAACCTGTTTCTTATTATCCTTAGCATAAGGAAACTGAAAATCAATCACAGTCTTTCCTTGATGATCAATAAATCCCACCTTATTATTCAGTACTACAGCTGCTAAGCCTTCGGAGAAGATCCAGGCATGTGTATATTGTGCCGGTATCACATTCGCTCCCGTATAACGGTCAAAATATCCACGTTTGAAGTTCTTAGAATAAACAACTAATGAATCTGTATATGCATCCGCCGCAAACAGCCAGTCGATGCCGTCAATCGTGGTTTTTCCGGTAGTCATATTGCGTATACTATATTTCTCGTCGCTGATAAAAGAACGACACTCGCTGCTGTATATATCAGCCAATTGCTCGTCACTCTCATAATGTTCACAAAAACCAATAGTCAACATAATGCTAACCCAAAGCAGGCACAATACAGCAATTGTACCCAAAGCTTTTCCCAAAGTTATCTTTTTCATTTTATCTTTATACTATTTTTCATCATCAAAAAAATTGTCTGCCAAATTATTGCAGTTTTTCTCCAGTTTATCAAAGAAGCGCATACGACTGGCACTTTCTTTTGCAAACATTTGATTGGTACCACATGGAGTACTTTCAAAACTCATTACGTTTGTTACGGAGATCGTTGCAGCCACCTTTTCCACATTCTGATTAGCTCCGATATAAGTAAACACCCAACCTTTAGTCTTCAATTCTTCAACCATTTTCTTTATCAGTCTTCCATCATATTCCGAAGAGGAATTTTCTTCCCCGTCTGTTATAATTGTAACCAATACTTTATAATCATCGGTTTCGGATAAAGAATAGCGCAACTTTGTCAATGCCATTCCCATTGCATCATACAAAGGAGTACAGCAATTCGGACGATAGGTCTCATGTGTTAACTCCGACACCACATCTACACTGACTTTATCAAACACAGTCCGGATACTGTCTGAATTAAATATTACCAATGAAACAAAATATCGTTGTCCTTCATGCTTCCTTTGCGCAGCAGAAATCGTTTGAATCGTTTCATTAAAACCTGAAATAGTTTGTTTCTCAATGCTGCTCATTGATCCACTCTCATCCAAAATAATTAAATTATAAACTCGTTGACTCATGTTGTTTTTTATATTTTTAGTTTATTAAAAAAAATCTACAATCATTTTATCTATAATCCTACATACAAACTTTTCTCCTCTCTTAAAAGAGAATTGTCTCCTTATCTGATTAGGAGTCCCAACAAAGCAACTTGTTGACATTCTTCCCTCATCTTTAAACCCGATCTCCACATATACCAGACAGCACTGTTCATCTTTCACCCCTCTGATGTATTGAAATGAAAGAGAGTCATAACAATCACTTACTTTTTCATTCTCCTCCAACAACTTGACTTCCTTATCTGTTATAGTCCCTTTCATATCTTGCACTACTACCTCCAGTAGCTTACTATTCAGCCGGGATATAAGTTCACAAAGATGTGAGTAGTCAAAATCGCTTTTACTTCTACGCTGTTCTTCCTGATTACGCTCCCATTCCTTCCTCTCTTTTTCCCGTTCAGGAGTCAGTTCCACTATCCAATAGGTATCTCTCAACTCTTCACACTGATCTAATACAGATTTCTCACTAGCTTCCAACGCTTTACCGGCTTTTTCCCGAGTTTCAAAAGTACCTACCAAATAACTTTCCCGGGCAAAAGTATCTTCGCCCCATACCTCATACATTACCTTATTCATTATTCCTCCCTGCTATTAAATACTTAGATATTTTTCTTTCAGTTTTCTCATAAAAGGTTTGGTTATCTGTAAATTATCCACCTCATCAAACGGTGGAAGAAACACGCAATTATTATCCTTAATCAAGATCAGGTATCTTACATTAATGATGAATGACTGGCTAACCTGCACCAAGTGAGGATGAAAACTCAGTATCTTTTGCGAATTTGTATTTCTTTTCAACATCAGAGAATGTTTATCACACAAAACTGCTTCCCATTGCTTACATTTGGAGTTATAGCGAAAATAACCAATGTGTTCCAAACGGATCAGTTGCAAATTTCCAGTCATAGTGGCAGATAAAAAGATATTATCCTGATCTCCGGCAATACCGATATGCTTCCAATTGTCCATGTTCAGTTCATTTTAATCCGGTTATATGTACTTATATTAGCATTATAAATACTCAAAAACTCCTTGATAGCCCGATGTTTAATATTATAAATATTATCTATCGTTTTATTCCATTTTCGGGCAACCTCCGCAGGTGCATATCCTTCAATAATCATTAATCTCAGAATATCCGCATAACGCTTGTTTTTCATCAAAGACATTACCCGTTTCACATCTATAGCTACTTCAATGTTCAGTTCTGTATTATAAGTATTCCTACAGGAATTTATCAATTCCTCTTCAGAATCCTTCTCCATCAGCAGCATCTTCTTTTTGACGAAAAAATGCCATGACACGACAGAAAGCCACGTTTTCAGATGACAATCATTTATTCCTAAAAAAGAATCCAGTCTTTTCCAGTTTCCAGCATTGAGTTCCAGATATAGTTCGTTCACAAGTTCATCATATCCGACTTTACCATTGTAAAGTGAATACTTGATTTCATTCAATAAAAAATAGCATTCTTTATAAAAGAATTGATGAGTTACCCTGTTATCCAGATTTTTAAGGCCATGGATATAGTCATTATCACTCAATAAAGGGCTTTTAGTAGCATACGATTTCATAATGGTAAACCTTTAATTTACCACTTAATGTATTTTAGTCCTTCAAAGTAACCCTACTTTGGAAGAAAAATGCATTATTTCCTATTTTTTAGTGTCAGTCCAGCATAATAAAGCCTGCCCAGTAGAAAGGTTCAGGATAAGTTTGACGTATGAATGCTTTTGCATCCTCAAAAGCCTTTCTTTTGTTCCAGCCATTTTCTGCCAGATTTCTGTAAAAATGCACCATAAATTCTTTGGTAGTCCAATCACTCACTCCCCATAAACTCATCACCAGTGTTTGTACACCGGCCTTCTTAAAAGCACGTTGTAGGCCAAAAACTCCTTCGGGATTGATACTGCCCAGTCCTGTGTCACAAGCAGATAGTACGACTAAATCCGCACCTTTCAAATTCAGACGAGAAATATCGTCTGCCGTCATAATGCCATCTAAAACACCTTCCGGTAGCATGGTTCCCTTCCATCCTGCATTACCACCGGACATGATCACACCGGATAACAACATTGCATTCTGATATCCTGCCAACCTTGATACATTCTCCGCATCCGTCGGAGTATAGTAGAAACCATGTGTAGCCACGTTTTGAGGTGCCTGCCCATCCAAATGAAAGAAAGATTCTTCAGTACCCTGAGTTCTGGTATATACAGTCGTATCTATCCGGCAGCCTCCCAGCAAATCAGCAATACTATTTACCTCCTCTTGGGTCATAGGAAGGTAGCGATAAACAGAATCACTGGCCATGGTTCCACCACGCAATGCAAAAAGTCGGGATATATCATATTTCTTACTTTCCGCATCCATAACGGACAAATCGACATCATAATATAGCCCTCCGTACAAAACCGCACTTGTATGTCCAGTTTGTTGTAACTCTCGCCTGCAGATTTCTCTAGTAGAAGACAATCGTATAAAATGATACTGATCTCCCAATATAGAATCAGAGGTAACAGCTACAGATTCAAGAGATAGCTGATGTAAAGTACCAGCCGGAACATAATAAACGGTCTCACCCATGTGAATATAATGAGACAGTGATTCCCAACAAAGCTTCAACAAAGATTGAGAATAAGGGAAATGATAAAGACGGTCTGTTATATTATTTACAGTGTTATATAATGAGTCCAATTGATTCTGATTAAAAAGCGGAACCAATAAAGGATATTCCCACTCTTTCCTTAAAATATAGGCTGCATAACAATGAACGGAATCTAATTTAAAATCCGTAAAGTCAATGGCAACCTCACCTTCTTTCAAAGCATTTTTTATATCCTCATATTGCGTATTCAAGAACTGAGTATAGTTTCCATAAAAAGAGCACTTGCTTGCCAACTGTTTATCAATCTGATCAATCTGAAAATAAAGTTCATTGGCGTTCTCTGTCTCTTTACCTGTAGTTCGCCCTACTTCGGTCAATCGACTTTGTAACAGTAGCATTTTATTATACAATATCAAGTCTTCTTCCGTGCCACTCTGCCGTAGTAAATTCCTCATAGACCTTTCAGACTCCAATATCAATCCTTTCGAAAAGACCAATGCATTATATGCATCGCAAGCAAAAGACTCCTGCCTTACTCCTATTTTTACAGCATAAGCAGTCATATTCCATAATATATCAGAAAGATCATTCCAGTATTTAGTTCTGGCGTTCGTTGGCAAATATCTTAATTGCTTTTTAATAAGCTCTTTCAATAAAATTGCAGCCTGCCTGTAATCTTTGCATCCAACTTGCTTTTCATTGGTGAATCCTTCAATGTTGGCTAAATAGTAAAGTGAATTTGCATACTCCATAGACTGATCTCCATATTTAGATTTACACAAAACTGAATAATGGGAATAATTCTTTTTAGCGACAGCAAAATCTTTTTTATGATACCAACAATTGGCCATAGCCAGCAAAATATGCATTCTGCTATTACTATCTTCCGGATAACGGACAGACAGCAGGCTGTCTGCATATTTATAATCAGCTATTGCCAAGTCGTATTCATCAAAGTTTGCATATAATAAACCTCTCTGTACATAATGACCGGCAACCGTTTCCATAGACACCGATTTCAGCTGATGACTCAGGAATAAGGAATCCATATAACAAAAAGCACTATCCTTTAATCCCATTTTCTGATAAATATATGCACGGTTCCGGTAAGGAGAATAACGATTAGCTGACGCAAGACTAAACTCTGAAGCATAACAAGACAAACAACAGGTGTTATATTTTAATGCGTCATCATATTTTTTCTGTATTATCTTTAAATCGCACAAGCGTAAACTGGTAATAAATAACTGGCTATTTCTTACCTCTTCCTGCAAATTGGGAATCAGACTTAAATTCTTTAAATAAAATGATTCTGCTAGAGCATTATTTCCCCACAATTTTTGTGCATTGTCCCCTCTTTCATAATTCAGTTCCATCTGAATATTGACATCGCCAACGTTTGACATTAAAGAATCTAGCCTAAGTGACAATTGCAGATATTCCTCCCACTCTCCAAGCTCCTTCAATACACCACTTTGTCCTTTCAAGGCATCAATCCACATAAGTGTATCAGGTATCTGCCGGGCAATGTTCACCACCTCGTTATACCTTTCCATAGCCTCATCAGCCGAATAGAATCTTTTTTCTATCTCAGCCATTTGCTTTAATACGGATATCTCATCTCCCTTATCAGAAATCTCCTGAAAAGATTTACGTGCTTCTATAAAACATCGGTATGCTTCTTTATTCTTATTCTGCAGTTTAAGAACACAACCTTCAAAGTACCAGCTCAATCCTATTTTCTGTATGCTTTTTATGCGTATCTCGCCTGTAGCAAACGTCAAACCTTGATGCAATATACTTCTCGCCTTTTCATAATCACGCTTTAATATCAACTCCAAAGCACGTGAGTAGTAAGTCGAGTCCGGCTGCGTTTCGGTATACTGCTGGGCATTTACTCCGACAGTCGCCATTATGAATAATATATAAGTCACCCAACGTCTCATCTTAGCATCTTTTATCTAAGCAACATCCATAATGAATCCGCCTTATCGCGATAATCGCCTTCTTGTAATCTATACTGTTCTAACGATTCACGGACTTCATTATATTTTTTTTGCCCGATTAATGATTGAATACGTAACCACTCTAACTGATAAAGAACAATAGAGTCACATTCATGTACATAAACATCTTCCTCTGTCTTTATCTTTTTAGCTAGTACCAGAGAGTCTTCACGCCTATATACAATTCTCAAAGAATCTACTAAAATCAAAGCTTCATCATATTGGCTATCATTCAATAACTTCACGACATTCCGAGTATGTGTTCCTCCCCGTTGGTACATCCCCAAGTCTGATGGGATAGTCACAGGGATAGACAAATGATCATCTCCTACATGAAAAAAGAAAACAGCCAATACTAAACAAGCAGCCAAAACAGATACGATTCTTCCAATCTTGTAAACCTTGTTTCGTCTAGACCGTACTACATCCAGTGCTACCAAATGCTCTTTCATTGCACGTGTTTCAACTGCATCTATTATATCTTTCATCAGTTCTACACGCTGGCGTAAAGCATCATCTCCTGCCAATATATTCTCAAAGGCATTCTTCTCACGATCCGTCATCTCTCCACGCAGGTAGCGATTTATTTTATTTAAAGTTTCCTCTTTCATGTAGATAAGGTTTCAAGTTATACATATTAAACTTTTCTTCAATACGCTTTTGCAATTGTTCCATGCATTTATATTTCCGTGTTTTCAATGCATCCTTACTTGTATAATTATCTGACATCTCCATGATTTCATCGTAATTCTTTTGCTCGTAATAGAAAAGTGAAATAATCTTATAGCAAGAATCGGGCAGATTCTTTACACATTCTGAAACAATTTTCGATTTCAAGTCTTCCGTATGAGTAGTAACGTCTGCCTCACTCATCTTACTATTCAAAAGCTGTTCCATATCCCGTGCACTTACTTCTTTTTTTCTGAGATATTGGTTATAATCATTTTTGGTGATATCTATCAGATATGTCCGCAAACTGCATTTTAACAGATTTATCTCTCCAGCGGCATTTCTCTTGTAAATTTGATTATTTTGTACAAAAATAGAACAACGCCGGATCTCTTTCCAAAGTTTCACAAACGACTCCTGAAAAAAATCATCTTCCAAATTTTCTTCCTGAAACAGCTTCTTATAGGTTTTACGAAAATAATCTCTACAGTAAGTATGAAAGTGATTAATCACTTTCATGTTTTCTTTTTGAATTTCCAGGACGTAAAATTCATCCGTATATGATTTAAATCCCCACATCAACTATTTTCCTCCAAATACATTAAAGACTTTATATCCGGATTGCCCAGTCAACACAGGAGTCTGCGGCAAACCTCTCCGATTCTCGTCCATAAATGATTTTATTAATTGGATTAATTGATCATTAGACAGTCTACCCAATGATTCTTTATATTTATACAAGCCATAACTCAATTTTCCATATCCATCCGGTAATTCTGTATTAGACTGATAATTCTTACAAGCACTCAGTGTCAGCCAATACTCCGGAGCCTTTTCTTTTTTGCCAACAAGAGCAGGATCAATGGGAATCACAAATTTCCTCTCCGTACCTCTCACACACTCCTTGCTTATATCTCTCGAAGAATCTCCACTATGGCATGCATCTACCGCTACCAGCAGATGTCCTGACGTTCCTATTCTATTATGTATATTTGTCAATAGCAAGCCGATCTCATCATCTACCAGATGTTTCTCTCCACGATCTTTATTACTATATTGCAAATATCCGTCATAAGGAATCCAAGCCTCATCCAAACCATCCTCTTCATCTCCGTCTATATCCGTCATCCGTTGCCCATGTCCGGAGAAATGAATATAGACAATATCACCAGCTAAACATCGTTTTGCCAGTTTTTGAAATTCAGAGACTATTTGTTTCTTGGTAGCTTGCTTATTCACCAATGTCTTTACATCATTATATTTATAGTGTTTCAGCATTTCCACGACAATAGGGACATCCTTATCACCATGAATAGCAGACCAGCTAGTATCTTCATATTCACCTAAGCCTATTACTAATGCTCTCTTATTCTGCGCTTGCAAAGACAGAAAGAAAAACAGACTGAACATCCCTATTAATATTTTCTGCTTCATGTTCCAAACGATTCCTGACTTAATTCATATCCCAACCTTTACTTTTAAAAACTGCTTTGCAGGAAGAACAAAAATCATCCTAAGCAAACAGTAATGTAAAAGCTAACATACTTAGAAAAGCCTGTTTCATCATATTATACTTTTCAATTTTTATTATAAGCCTTTTTTAAAGCATCTCTAGCCCACTCCAATCTAGTTTTAGCTTTATCTTTGGCGTCTTTTGCCCATCTTTGACGTGTTGTGGCTTTATCCACTGCATCTTTCGCCCATCTTTGACAGGTAGCTACTTTGTCCAAATTATTTCTATTTGCATAATATTCAGCGTCCTTCAAATAACTTTGCGCCTGATTATTGTAATATTTTGCCTCCCGTTCATAACCTTCCGCCTGATTAAAATAGTACTTAGCTTCACGTTGATAACTCTCAGCCTGTTTCAAATAGTAATCGTTACTTTGGGAAAAAGCAGGCAATACAATCCATAATCCAACCACAAGAAAAATAAATAATCGTTTCATGTTAGTTCTATTTA
Organism: uncultured Bacteroides sp.; assembly: GCA_900557355.1. Classification (GTDB taxonomy): domain Bacteria; phylum Bacteroidota; class Bacteroidia; order Bacteroidales; family Bacteroidaceae; genus Bacteroides. The sequence goes on along the minus strand of USSR01000087.1, from coordinate 6,054 downwards.
AAAATATCCTCTTTATATTATTGAGTCATTCAATCTATTATTCCTAACATAAAGTATGAAAAATATTCCATTATTAAACAATCAACAATGATAATTCCAGGAGTGTGCGTTAATTCTGCTGACTCCTGGAATTTTATACACCCAAAACACTCGAACGCTAATACACAACAATCACATTATGCGTCAACTATATTGTCAATCGCATTCTGTGCTTCATGTGCCTGATTGATAAATAACTGGGCTGTCACTGGTGAACCACTATCCATTGCATCCTGAGCATATCGCATACAATCATCATAATTGTTCTCCAATGATTGAATCGAATGTTGCACTGTCGGATTATTCAAATCATATCCAAAGGAATCATAATTGAAGCTGGACGGATTGAATGGCGAATTCATAGAAAATAATGAAGTATCTATAGGTGGTAATCCAACAGAAGCAATCGCATCATCAAAAGTCAAATAAGGCGCTGCCGGCATCGTATCGAAAGCATTATACAATAATGTCATAGGATCTGTCGCTGCCATCCACGTAGAGGCATCTGGAAGATAATGACTATAATTGTGGAACATATCGAATGTAGCATATTCTACTCCTGCTACAACAGGCAAATGATAGTCTTCGCCCATACTTTGAAATGCTTCTACAGCGTTTGGAGTGGGAATATCCGTTGAAACCATAAAATGCTTTGAATCAGACCACGCATCCATAAACTGATCCATTGGATATGCCTGGGATTCTTGCCCTGTTCCAGGATCAGTCAATATAACCATTGGATTATTAGGGTCGGCCATATCTATTCCAGCCACAATTAGTGCATGATCAGGTGTATCACCATGGAAGAAATCATTCCACCACCCTAATAGTTTATTATCCCACAACTCACCACTATCAACCCCCACAAGAACCTTATGCCCCTGTGCCAGTTCATTCGCTAAGTCAAAGACATTTGCATTCACCGTTTGAGTACATGGGATACCAGCTTCTGCCAGCAGTTTACCAACATCTCCCATTTGAGTACCAGTTCCATCACCTGAATACCAACCGTGTTCAATAGAATATTGCACCAGCTGATCTTCAGAAACTGGAACTCCGAAATCATTTAAAATAAGTTGCTGGGATTTAATAGCACAGGTATCAGCATATTCCTGTTGAATTGAATTGTTTTCTAAAGCTGCCATAATACAATTTTATTTTTTAATTAATACCATATTCATTTAACTTAGTCCCCCAATAACTATCACCAACTGAAGCTGCTACAATTGCCGTTGACCAAGCTCCCATATCATCTTGTGTATACCATGTTCCATTGGGAAATATCTTGAAGTTGTCTGCCGAGTATCCTGATGCATAATCCCCTTGCGGATGATAACAGTTAATGATAGAAGAACCATCTGTGTAATTGGTAAGCGTAGCCCCTTCTGTTATCCATAATAAACCAAGTTGTGGATGAACATATTTAACCTTTACCAATCCCGAGAAATCGGTCATAATAACAATTAATGCCCGATAAGTCATGTAACTAGCATCAGTCCATTGCACTTCTACCATCCTATAAATAGATGGGGAGGATTCAGAAGTGGAAGATGACGATGAAGTGTCATCACTTTCCGATGAATCATCCGCCGTAATATCCACATCAGTGTCATCATACGTATCAGTATTGTCATAACCATCATTCGCCATAGTTTCAGTAGCAGAGCTTGATGGTCTAACAGTCGCTGCAGGTGCTGTATATGTATAATCCGAACTTGAAGATTCTGAAATAGCATAGACACATATTCCAAGAATTATAACTGCTACAATAGACAAAACGACCTTCCAAATACCCAAATCGCCAGATGCATCCAAATTGACGCCACATCCTCTACAAAACTTTGCTTCGTCGGGATTAGTAACTTTACATTTTTTACATATTTTCATCTCCAATTCTTTTTTTAACCATTCTCAAGAACCCGTTTCCGCATCTTCAACTGAATCCATATTTGTTTTTTTTCTTCCTGCAAGAGAATCTTGCAATTGTTTAATTATTTGGTTATACTCATTTCTCTGATTAATTATCTGTCGGTCTTTATTTCCAGCTGCCTTTGAATCTCTCTTTGATTGACCGGTTCTACGTTTCGAGAATATAAAAGTGCCATCAATAAGATCAGACAAAATATAAACAAGCCCACTATAATCCAAACACTTCCCAATACATAAGTTTTTTTTTTAATTTTTATTCCCCCAATATTGATGTATTCTTCAGAATTATCATGAGATGCAGATGAAAAATAGTCATTCGACTTTTTGTATGCAGCAATATCTTCATCAAAAGAAGGTATGGTTACTTTTTGTTGTTCAACATGCTCTGTTTGCACAGATGTAGCACAGTTATTTTTACCATCTTTTACTAACGGAGCACCACACATTGGGCAATAATAAATAGTATCTTTTATCGATGGACTTTTTTCATCCTGACGGAGCTGTAGGAATATAGCAGAATAGTTATCATGCGATTTTTCATCACACATTTCTCTCAATCGCAAAGTACGTTCTTCTAATATTCCTTCGTACAAAACTGCTTCTATTTCATTATCACGAAGTGCATCATTCACTCCATCAGTACATAATAACAAGTAATCACCATCTGTTACATCCACAAGTGTATCTATCGTCATTTCGTTTTTTTCATCTTTGCCGGCCTGAACACTACGTGTGAGAATATTCTTCTTAGGGCTATTATAAGCTTCTTCTTCTGTCAATATTTGATTTTCTACCGCTTCCGCAACCATAGAATGATCTCTAGTACGGAATTTGATATTGCAACAATTATCTAACAAATAGCATCGACTATCCCCAACGTGCCCCACTAGCACATTATAACGGTTCAATGCCACCACAACGAGAGTTGTACCCATACGACGTTCATCGTGATAAGTATCAGCGTTGTTCAATTGTTCGACAGCAAAATCAAGTGCTTCTTGAAGTACATCAGGGGTATATTCATCTATTTGTAATTCTTTAAGATAACGAAATACGCTCGTTCCAACAATTTCACTGGCAATTTCCCCATGCCCATGACCTCCCATGCCATCACAAAGTACAAAAATCCGTTCCTGATTACCACAAGGGTAAATAAAGTCCTCATTCTTTTCGCGAAATTCTCCTTTTTCACAGAAACTTGCACTATTTATAACTTGTACCATAATTCATTCTATTAATATTAATGCTATAATGATCTAAGAACTTTTCCATATTTCACGCAGAACGCCACCCGCTCCCACTATCACTCCCGTCTTTCCAACCATGTTAAACACATATATCAGATATATTGCCAATGCAATTATAACAATAGAAAAGACTACTTTTGCAACCGTACCAGTTCTTTCTGATTGTGTTCCAGATGGAGAAGATTCTTTCACTTTGGGACCGCCAGATTGCATCAACAACATCCCACACCATCTGCAATATTTCGCATCAATGGGATTATCCGTACTGCAATTACTGCATCTTTTCACCATAATACTACGCTTCTACGTAAGCTATCTCTTTTGATCCGCAATAACAGCAATAATTGTTCTTGTTATCATTAAACTCTGAAGGCAGAGAACGGTAACAACTTTTACATTTCCAACGTTTAGATACCGAAGAAGTAAATATGTACCCACAATAACAAGAGGTATCCGCGAGTGGACTCTCCCTTCCACATTTAGGGCATTTCTTTGTTACTTCGGATATTACTATTTGCTCCTTTCCGCAATATGGACAGTATCGAACATTCTCTGCAATTTTTTGATGGCAAGCAGGATTAATACAAACCCTCTCCTTTTTATTACCTATTCCTTCCAATGCCAATTTCAATTGATTAAAACTAGCAAACCTTTTGTTGGGATTCTGTTCTGTGCATTTATCAATAATAGTAGAAAAAGGTTCCACTGTTACTTCAACAGAAGGATCATCTGTACCTGTCAATAAAAAGTGCAACGTTTTACCAAAAGAATAGATGTCAGAAGCTACTGTAAGTTTACCACCTACTTGTTGTTCAGGGGAAGCATAAGCGAGCGTCCCTTTAAATGTAGACTCACCTGTTTCCGTTCTGGTAGTGTATACCTCTGCACCTTCTACAATGTCTGCATTCTCGCCTATAATTTTGGCTATACCAAAATCTATTATTTTAATATATCCGTCTCTGGTACGAAATAGATTATTAGGTTTTATATCTAAATGCAAAATATGTTTATCATGAGCATATTGCAAACCTTCTATTACTTGATAACATATCTTTTTCACTGAGTCCGGAAGAATTCCATTAGGAGTTTTTTCTTTAACAAATTTCTCTAAATCCATTCCATCAAGCCAATCCATCTCAAGAACGGTATACGTTTCTCCAGTCTCATCATCAACATAAGTAAAAGCATTCAGTGCCTTAATTATATTCGGATGATCCAGACTCTTAAGTATTTGAATACCCTTCAGGAAGCGTTGACAAAGTGCCGGATTGTTTACCGCCTTATCTGGACGGACTACTTTAAAAGCACGACAAAAACCTGAACTATTCATTCCTTTATATACTACGGCCATTCCACCTTGTGCCTTTTCTACAATTCTATATCCATTTATTTCCTTTGGCATAATCTTTGGTTTTTAATATTATTATAGAGTTATTTTTATTATTATTTCTATCACTTACCAATAAAAAATATTCATTTACCGTTTTTCGACAATAATAAAGTTCAAAAGAAAACAGACATTGTTCACTTTTTAAACTGAAATCTTGTTACACCTGCTTGGATGGTGGCTCCATCCACTAATGCTATATTTCTAGGTGCAAAAGGTACATTCAAGTTCAAAGCCAACCTATCATTAATTATAGTAGCCTTTTTTTGACTCATTGTAGTTACCAAATATTCATAATGTCCTGACGAGTTTCTGGATACATCAATAGTAAAGTGTTCTCGACTCATAGCCGGGTCGCTAAAACTAAAATCCTGCTCACTACTCCGTCCGAAAGTATTCACGCCTTCTTTTAATTGACAGACCTTATTCCCACAAATCAATATTCCAATCTGTTCTTCCGCCGTAGGAGGCTGTTCTTGTTTATCCAGCAGTCTTTCTATATAGGCAATTCCTCCCAGACATACAGCATAGTTATGATTATATTCCCCATTAATTCCGGTCATACTACGAATGATACGCACCTCGGAAGCATTATGGGAGGCAAGATGTTGTCGAAGTTTTTCACTGACTAAAGGAATTGATGTGGATCCACCTACCAATAAAACTTGATTTATATGCGTCCATTCTTTATGGGCTGTTTTCAACATTGAATCACAAGCGCTTAGCGTGAGATCCAGTTTCTCTCCAATCAAAGTATTCAACCCTTCCCTATTAAGTGAGAAAAATTCATCATTTGAAAGCATGATGGTCCCACTAGGTGACGCTGATAAGCTCTCTTTCAACTTCTTACAAGCCTCATAGTCATTCCAACGTTTCTCCCGGGCTAGAGGTTTATCCATGTCCTTTGCTTCTTTCTGGGCCTTTTTATAAACAGCTGCATCGAAATATTGTCCACCACATTTCACTCCACTATTACATCCCAAAAAAGTTGGGTTGTCCACTTCTCCCATATCCATCAATGCAGGATCGAAAGTGCCGCCTCCAAGATCATAAATCAATGATAAACCTGCCGAATGACTATCATTGATGTAAGCATAGTGCCAAGCAGCAGCTTGCGGTTCCCGCAAAAACTCCACCGTCGTAAAACCAGCATCTAAGGCAGCCAACCTCATGATATCTTTACGCGAATCTTGCTCTGTATATATAGCCGGAATCGTAAGAATTACTCTATCCAAACGTGCTCCGTTATTTTCTACTTCAGAGCATCCTTTGATGTATCTAAGTATTTCAGCTACCACCTTTTGGTAATCCACCCCGTTACAATCCGGTGAATTAGCGATATCCAGTTTAAACTCCTGCAAGAAACTTTCAGGACAACGTGTTTTAAAGCTCTCCGCATTTTGGCATACCACAATTTTATCCCTTGACAGTACACATGCAACTGTAGGGAAA
>USSR01000086.1 GCA_900557355.1 uncultured Bacteroides sp. | reverse complement strand
CCAAAACCTCTTCAGCCTTATCTATAATATAATTCGGGTGGAAAGTTTCCAGTTCGGCACGCGGGCGGAATCCCCAGGTTACACCGCAGGAAGTCACTCCCGCATGAATGGCAGTCTGCATATCCACACCGGAATCTCCTACGTAGAGAACATCTTTTTTGGAAATCTGTGCTATCTTCAGGATATCATATACCACAGTAGGGTCAGGTTTCACATTGACACCTTCACGTTGGCCGAATACAGCGGTAAAGCGGATATTTGGGAAATAGTGGGCAATAAGTTTTTCGGTAGCCGCTTGGTACTTGTTTGAAGCAACGGCCACTTGCAAACCTTTGGCTTGCAGTTCGTCCAAAAGTTCCGTAATGCCGGGGTAAGGACGACTCTTGTCGGCATTATGCTGGTCGTAATAAGGGACAAATTCTTTTCGTACACGCAAAACATTCTCTTCCGTTTTCTCACCTTCGGGCAAAGCGCGTTCAAACAGCTTATTGATGCCGTTGCCAACCATAAAGTTGTACTCTTCTTCTTTGTGGGTGGGGTATCCTAATGCTGTTAATGCATGGTTTGTACTTTGTGCCAAATCGGCGATGGTGTTTAGTAGGGTTCCGTCTAAATCGAATATTACTAATTTCTTCATACTTCTTTTTCTTTAATGAACACAAAGATACGACATTTCGTTCAAACAACCTGTTGATACAGATCAAAAGACGGTAACCCTGCAGGGGAACTTAGGTTACCTTACAGTATAACTTTGTTAACCCCACACGGTAACTCCATTTACATATTGAGGTAAAGGTCGTTACATCCCGGGGTAAAGGTCGTTACATCCCGGAGTAAAAGCCGTTACATCCTGCGGTAAAAGCCGTTACATTATGTGGTAAATAGAATGTAAATGCAAGTCTCTGATAATTAGCTGTATAAGTATTGTGGTATAGATTGCGGTGAATGTAAAACAGAGTGGAAATGAAAATTCCTCCTTACTGAAAACAGAGTTTCAATAAGGAGGAATAGATTGATTAGCTAAAGAGCCGATTATTATTTCTTTGTGATACGGAACCAGTCTACATCCGACCAGCCGCCATCATTGGTCGTAATTGCCGGACGTGTACAGAATGTACCTACCTTAACACCGATCCATTTGCCTTCTCTTGCCTGGAAGGGTTTGCCAAGTGACTGATATTTCTTACCGTCGAGGCTGTAACTGAAGTCGCACATTACCAACAGGTCGTGTCCACCTTCGCTCTTGGAAATCTTTTTGCCGTCGCTGGTGAATTTTACTTTCAGGTAAATTGTGTTATCAGTCAGGTCTACCGTACCGTTTACTTCTTCCGGTGTACCCTTGTCAGCCTTCAGGCAGGATACTTGCGAGAGTACCAGACCTTTATCCGTATTCTCAAGGATCAATCCGGCATAATCCATGCCCATTACTACCAGCCCGGTACGTTCACCTTTATATTTCTCTACCGGTTTGAAGGTCAGCTTCATAGTAGCGGTGAAATTAGGTGCAGGAGCCTTTTGTAATAGCAGATTGGCTACATCAAACAGGTTCTTGTATTCCTTTACAACGGGGTAAGAATAAAGACGGATCATACTCTGATCACCGGCATAATATGCCCATTTCTCATTGATATTAGCATGCCATTGCCACTGTGGTGACAAAGTGTATCCATCAAATTCGTCACTTTCCTGCGGAGTACAGATAGGATATGTCTTGCCTACATTCGGTTTCTTGTAAGTCATTACAGGTTCACCACAACCGTCACCGTCTTTATCAATGCCGATTACGGGCCAGTCATTTACCCACTTCATAGGTTGCAGATGTACCAAGCGGCCATAGGCGCCTACATCCTGGAAGTGCAGGAACCAGTCTTCTCCGGTCGGAGTATCTACCCATGCACCTTGGTGAGGACCGTTGACAGGGCTATCACCTTGTGCCAGCACTGTTTTCCATTCGTACGGGCCGTATACGTTCTTGGAACGCAGTACTACCTGCCAGCCTGTGGGTACACCGCCTGCCGGATGGAAGATATAATAATATCCGTTACGTTTGTAGAACTTTGGACCTTCGCAAGTCTGGTGTGCTTCATGACCGTCGAATACAATGCGCGACGGGGTAATGGCTTTAGTTGCTTCGGCATTCAGTTCGCAGATGGTGATCACGCTTTTCAATTCGGCGCGGCTACCTGCATAAGCGTGTACCATGTATACTTTACCGTCCTCGTCCCAGAATGGGCAAGTGTCGATGATACCTTTTCCCGGCTTTACCAGCACAGGCTCGGTCCACGGACCTTTCGGGTCTTTGGCTTTCACCATGAAAGCACCTTGATCGGGGTCTCCCCAGAAGATGTAAAACTCCCCGTTGTGATGACGGATAGCGGGCGCCCATACGCGGTTACCGTGTTCGGGACGTTCGGGAGTTTCAATAGGTGGCAGTGCATAGGATACGGCAGCACCAATGATACTCCAGTTCACCAAATCTTTGGAGTGAAGTATCTGAAGTCCGGGCAGACAGTTGAAACTGGAAGATGTCATGTAGAAATCATCTCCTACACGGCAGGCATCCGGGTCGGAATAGTCTGCATAGAGTACCGGGTTCTTGTACTTACCGTTTCCTTGGTCGGCTACCCATACTTCGGAAACATAGTTCTTTTGCTGTGCCGCCAGTGGCAAGGCGAGCAACAGACAGAGACTCATTAGGGTCTTTCTAGCTTTCATGATACGTTTTTAGTTATTAGTTGTTTATTACCTTCACCACTGCCGGATGTTCTAGCTCGTCCTTCCACTCGCGGATGTAGGCAAACCAATCTTCGGGTGTTTTATATCCAAAGGTTTCCTTCATGGAAGTAAAAGTGATGTTGTGCGTGAAATATTTGCTGCCTTTGGCACCGATGGTGTACAGATAATTAACTTTATCTTTCACTTCATCTTTTACATATTTCTGAGGGATGTATGTGGCCAGGCCTACGGTTTCTTTGGCATACTTTACGGTGTCATTCACTGGCCAGTCAGTTCCCCAGCAACCTATCAGACCTTTGTGGTCGGAGTAAGATACGGAGCCTTTGATATCTATCACACCTGTACAGAAGACTTCGTCCTTCAATGGTTCTTCGAAGAATGTTTCTACAAATACATCGCGGTGTCCGCCGTAAAGGGTATAACGGTTCGTCATATTCAGTTCCGACCCCTGATACTGCCAGTCGGCTACTTCGATTTCGGAGATCGTGCGCACCGGACCATAGGCGATGATACGCTCAGTGAGTGTGGCAACGGGGGTGATATGGGTAGCTTTTTTGCCGTCCCAACCTTTTAGTGCACCTACACCACAACTGCCTCCTACCATGAGAACATCATCACCAAAGCCGCGTGCCAGTTGTTCGTCGGTTGGGTAGAATTGTGATTCTTTGATTTCAAAACCTTTGTTGAATTTACCATAGATGTCAACAGTCTGTTTGTGGTCGAAATACAGACGGTATGCCACCAGTTCGGATTCGAAAGCCGGACCGTGGTGGTGCATCTGGTTGTAAATGTTGCTGGTGCCCGGAATGGTTACCGACTGCACAGGTACATGTTTCCCTCTTTTGTCGCTGACCAGCATTTCTGCATATACACGGGCCGGATAAGTCTTGTCGCTTTTGGCGGAAGACAAGGTAATGGTCAGCGTCTTTTTACCTTTGGCAGGCAGGGCGACGAGGAATGCCAGTTCATCCGGACGGCGGTCGCCGTTCAGGTCATCCAGTTGCGAGGGGATTTCTTCATTACCGTTCATGACAACAGCCGAGCGTACACGAAATTGAGGATTGATTTCACTCAGTTTGATTACTACCGGTTCGTCTGCTTTTGCCTTGTTCCAGGTGTTGCTTACTTCCACTGTAAAACTCTTTTTTGTCTCTTGTGCCTCTGCAGCTACCGAGAGAGTACACAATAATAGCAATGCTGTAAAGATTTTCTTCTTCATGGTTTTTAAGTATATAACTAATTTGCTACAAAATTAGTGCAAACCTCGCGTAATTCCTTTTTTATTTTGATATAAATACTGCTGGCTTTGGGGGAATGATTGGTTTTGTATAATTCCTCTATATACCAAAGGCAAGGAAATGGTGATTGCATTACTATTTATCCGTTGGCGAAATTAGTTTATATCTGAAAAGCATGTCTATTTATAAATTTATATTCAGAGCTTTAGCCGCAGAGTGATTGTATGTCTTTCCGTTTACTTTCAGGCCTTTGGCTTTCTGTACCTGCAAGGGTGTACCTTTAGTTTCTATCTTTACATTTTCAATAGATACGTTTTCTGCCTGACTGATGACGATACCTTGTTTGGCGTCTGTAACTACAACGTCCTTCACATATACATTGCGGATAGGCATTTCAGGCAGACCATTGAAGAACATGGCACGTCCGGCACCTTTACAGGTAACATTCGTAATGTGAATATCACGGAAAGCGGGAGTCTCTTCTGTTACAGCTGGAATAGATGATTTCATTCTTCCTTCCAGTTCTTCTTCTGATTCTTCGCCCGCACCTTTACCACCATAGAAAAGATCGAACAGCAATGCTTCGTGAGGAATGTCAATCATATTGATATTGTGGATGTAAATGCCTTCCACTACACCACCGCGTCCACGAGTACTCTTGAAGCGCAAACCTACGTCTGTGCCGAGAAATGTACAGTCAGTTACATAGACATTCTTTACACCACCGGACATTTCACTTCCTACGACGAAACCGCCATGACCATGTAATACGGTATTGTTTTTAACAATCACGTTCTGGCAAGGCTCGCCACGTTTACGACCGTCTTCGTCTTTTCCTGACTTGATACAAATAGCATCGTCACCGGCATCAAAGATATTGTTGATAATCAATGCATTCTTGCATGATTCCAAGTCCAATGCATCTCCGTTCTGGGAATACCAGGGATTGAAGACCTTCACATTATGGATTGTGATATGTTCGCAGGATAGTGGATGCAGACACCAGCTGGGGGAGTTTTTGAAAGTAACACCTTCCAATAATACCCTTTTGCTCTTAACTATATTCAATAATACCGGACGCAACCATGGACGAATCTCATTCCATTCTTCATCCGTTTCAATGCCTTCGGGATTATTGAAGTCCTTGGTAGCCATAGCGCCTTTTAGTGCACCTGCAGTAGGGTACCAGATACTACCTGCTTCATCGACTACTCCACCCGAATTAACCAAGCTATTCCATTGACTGGAAGTTAGTTTACCCTTCTTTACCGGGCGCCAGCTATCACCAGAACCATCGAATACACCATTTCCTGTAATGGCTATGTTTTCTGCATTCCAGGCGGAAATAGGAGATTGACAACGACGTGTATTTAATCCTTCGAAAGAAGTTTCAATAATAGGATAGGCTTCAAAATCATCAGTAAATAGTATCAGAGCATTCATTTCCGTATACAGATTGACATTGCTCAACAGTTCGATAGGACCGGTCAGCCATAAACCTCCGGGGATAACTACCTTACCACCGCCTTTTGCATTTACCGCTTTGATAGCATCGTTGATGGCCTTGGTATTCAATACGATACCATCTCCTTTCGCTCCAAAGTCTATAATGTTGACTGTATAATCCGGAAAAGCGGGTTGTTCCACTTTCGGCATATCGAAAGGTAAATTCTCATAGATACTTTCATCTATATAATTTCCGTTTTGGGCGTTTACCGTATTCTGTACAGGTAATAACGGAAAGGATAGCGCTGTTAGCACCAATAGTTTTTTGACAAATGTGTTCATCTGTGATACTATATTTTAGTTATAAGTTATTCTTTATAAGTTATTCATTGCGGATTAACAGGTTTCTTCAACTTCCAACTTTTCATTTTTATTATCCTCCCGCAAACGGCTCTCCCGAGTGGTTTGCGAAAGAAATAATAAGTTAACCTAATTCTAACCTTAAATAAATATTATGAAAAAACCTCTTAATTACCGTTTGCAAATGTATCGGGCTTTAGCTGAAACCATGTGCACAATTTGTTGGTTTAGGTGGATTTTTTGTGGTTTTGGCCTTTTCTTTGCACTCTTTCGGGGTTTTTATGCAGAAAGTTCATATCTTTAAATAAGATAGGCGGCATTTCAGCATAGCAAAAATAAGCAAGCTTATTTTGCTATGCGTTCAATTTGCACTATCTTTGCGGCCTCAAAAACAGTAAACGAGGTGATAAGATACAAGTCGACGGGGAAAGGTACATAGAAGTAATACCTTGTTGACTTGCTTGCTGAAACCTCGCAAACTTTAATATTATAGGTATGAGTTACAATTTGTTGAAAGGAAAAAGAGGCATTATTTTCGGTGCTCTGAATGAGCAGTCCATTGCCTGGAAAGTAGCTGAAAAAGCTGTAGAAGAGGGTGCAATAATCACCTTGTCAAACACTCCGGTAGCAGTTCGCATGGGCGAAGTTTCTGCACTGGCAGATAAATTGCAATGTGAAGTTATCCCTGCTGACGCAACCAGCGTAGAAGATTTGGAAAATGTATTCAAACGCTCCATGGAAGTATTGGGCGGTCCAATTGATTTTGTACTTCACTCTATCGGTATGTCTCCGAACGTTCGTAAGAAACGCACATATGATGACCTGGATTATGATATGCTGGGTAAGACTCTTGATATTTCTGCCGTATCTTTCCATAAGATGATACAAGCGGCTAAAAAACTGAATGCAATTGCCGATTATGGTTCAATCCTTGCATTGAGTTATGTGGCTGCACAACGTACTTTCTACGGATACAACGATATGGCTGATGCAAAAGCATTGTTAGAGTCTATTGCGCGTAGTTTTGGTTATATCTATGGTCGTGAACATAATGTACGCGTCAATACCATTTCACAGTCTCCGACTATGACAACTGCCGGTTCCGGTGTGAAAGGTATGGACAAGCTGTTCGACTTTGCCAACCGTATGTCCCCACTGGGTAATGCATCGGCAGACGAATGTGCTGACTATTGCATCGTAATGTTCTCTGACTTGACTCGTAAGGTAACTATGCAGAACCTGTTCCATGATGGTGGTTTCTCCAGCGTCGGAATGAGTTTGCGTGCTATGGCTACTTATGAAAAAGGGCTGGATGAATATATGGATGAGAATGGGAATATTATATACGGTTAATATATAATGATTAACGGTTAGTGATGAGTGATTAGTGACTATACAGCATGATGTTGTAGGGAAGTTAATCACTCATCATTCGTTTTTATCATTTATCACTAATAATTAATCATTTATCAACGTGGAAACTGCTCTTTATCTTTTACCTGTTACTTTAGGTGATACGCCGATTGAAACGGTATTGCCTTCTTATAATAAGGAAATTATTTTAGGTATTCGTCATTTCATAGTGGAGGATGTGCGCTCTGCGCGTCGTTTTCTGAAGAAAGTGGATCGGGAAATAGATATTGATGCGTTAACTTTTTATCCGTTGAATAAACATACTTCGCCTGAAGATATTTCCGGTTACTTGAAACCATTGGTAGCAGGGCAGTCCATGGGAGTGATTTCTGAGGCTGGTTGTCCGGCTGTGGCTGATCCGGGAGCGGATGTAGTAGCGATTGCACAGCGAAAGAATTTAAAGGTGGTTCCTTTGGTGGGCCCTTCTTCCATAATCATGTCTGTGATGGGGTCAGGCTTTAATGGACAAAGTTTTGCTTTCCATGGTTACCTTCCTATTGAACCGGGCGAACGTGCTAAAAAACTAAAGACTCTGGAACAACGGGTCTATGCTGAACAGCAAACCCAACTTTTTATTGAAACTCCTTATCGCAATAATAAAATGGTAGAAGATATCCTGAGTAACTGTCGACCGCAAACCAAACTCTGTATTGCTGCAAATATTACGTGTGAGGGAGAGTATATCAAAACCAAGACTGTAAAAGAGTGGCAAGGTAAAGTACCTGATCTTTCTAAAATTCCTTGTATTTTTCTCTTGTATAAATAACATCTTTCAGGTGTTCGTATTCGTTCTCAAAGCAACAACTGAAAAAGTTCTTGTCTAAATTGTGTTCTATTTGCTGGAAGGTCCATAGCTTTCCATCTCTGGTTTGTTTGTCCCGCAAAAGATTCTCGTCTTCTATTTCAATAAGGAAAAGATAGATCAGACGGTTGGTTACTTTATTCTCAAAATGATACATGATATTAAACTGCAAATCCTGTATAGGGGCTTGCGGAAACGATTGTTTAACGAGCCGCACAATGGCTTGCTCCAAAGTTTCTCCATATAAAAGATAACATTCCAACGGTATATCTACTTTCCCGGCATCCAGCATACAACGCTGAGATCTTGGACGGAGATACAACATACCATTGTGGGAAACGGCGATACGGATCACCGGGTTGATATATTCATTCTTCTGGTTAATGGCATCCACTGCCAGACTTCTGCCGATTACATCTCCTTTGGTATTCACAATAGGAACAAAGGCTGTATGCTCCATCATAATGTTGAAATACAGAATACCGAACTGGTTGAACAATATGCTTAGCAGGAATACAGCAGGTGGGCAATAGCGGAACAAGACATCACGGGATGTTTCGCTCAAGGGACCTGGTAGTAAAATTGCGATGAAAATGGCAAAGAAATGGAGGAAAGCAATGATTATTGTTACCCTTGTAGAAACGATAGCAGATTCTGCCCCTTGTGCAAAAAGTTGTTTGCAGCATTTCTTTGATTGGGAAATCTGGTGGGCGAGAAATCTTTTTCTATTCAGGAAGATGACAACTATCGGTATCAGAGCACTGATTTCCAATGTCAGTGGTAGCATTTCATGCGAACTGCAATCGCCAAATAATAGAGTCGTAAAAGTTAATAGCAGGAGCATTCCTGTAGTACAGTAAAGCAGAAAGTTTGGAATCTTGGCCCCTTTACCCCACATTGTATATAGGCTATAGAAGACTCCAACACCTGCACCGATGTAGATGGAAATGTCCTGGGTCGTAAATTCGCATAATACAATGGATACGATAACAGGAATAAATCCCAAAGACATATTAAATTTAGATGATAGAACTCCTTTTTTAGACATTGCTAACTTTATTTTGCCGTTACTTCATACATAACAAATAAGTAGAGCAATTGGTTTTTATTCTGTTCCTTTTTTATAGAACCGAATTTGTTTCTCGGCATGATAAGAAGAACGCACCAGCGGTGCACTCTCCACCTGGTCGAAACCTTTAGCGAGTCCTTGCTCTTTATACGAAACGAATTGTGTAGGAGTAACGTATTCTGCCACAGGATAATGCTTATGCGAGGGTTGCAGGTATTGGCCGATAGTCAGTATCTGGCAGCCTGCCTGGCGCAAGTCATCCATCAACTCTTCCACTTCTTCCGGTGTCTCTCCCAGTCCTACCATAATACCCGATTTGGTAGTTGTTCCGCTTGCAGCTACCTGGCGTATAACTTCCAGACTTGTTTCATAACGGGCAGCACTACGAACCAGGGGACTGATGCGTTTTACAGTCTCCATGTTGTGGGAGATGATTTCCGGACGGGCTTCAATAACTTGAGCTACCAATTCTTTTCTTCCTTGGAAATCGGGGATCAGTACTTCTACTGTCGTCTCTGGGTTGAGGCGTTTGATTTCCTGAATGGTACGTACCCAATGTGCGGCTCCGAGATCAGGTAAATCGTCCCGGTCTACGGAAGTGATTACTGCATGAGATAATTTCATCAATGCTATGGATTCAGCCACATGAGTAGGCTCATTCGGATCCAATGGCAAAGGTCTGCCTGTTTGTGTGTTACAAAATTTACAGCAACGAGTACAGATATCACCTCCTATCATGAAGGTGGCGGTTCCTTTTCCCCAGCATTCGCCCATATTGGGGCAACGTCCGCTGCTGCAAATGGTGTGCAGGCAGTGGGAGTCAACGATACGTTTGGTTTCCGTATAACGTTCGTTGGCTCCAATACTTATCTTGAGCCATTCGGGCTTACGTACTCTATCTTTCATTTCAGCTCTCTTTCAAAGAAATTCGTCAGCTTCGTATACAGATGATAGCGGGTGTTTCCACCATAGATACCATGGTTACGGTTGGTATACACCTGCATGTCGAACTGTTTGTTCAGTTGTACCAGATGTTCTGCGTATTCTGCACAGTTCTGGAAATGAACATTGTCATCAGCCATACCATGTATCAGCAAGAGGTTTCCGTTCAACTGATTGGCACGAGTGAAAGCGGAGGAACTTTTATAGCCTTCGGCATTCTCTTTGGGAGTACGCATGAAACGTTCTCCGTATATCGTATCGTAATAATTCCAATCGGTAACAGCTGCTACGGCAACTCCGGCTTTGAATACGGGAGTACCTTCACTCATACTCATGATGGTCATGTATCCACCATAGCTCCATCCCCAGATGCCGATGCGGCTCTTGTCTACATAGGATTGGCTACCCATATACTGGGCTGTTGCCACCTGGTCTTTTGCTTCCTTCACGCCCAGGTTCAGGTAAGTGCATTTTTCGAAGTCTGCACCACGTCCGCCTGTACCGCGTCCGTCTACACAGACCACGATGAAACCACGGCTTGCCATATAGGTTTCCCAACTGATACTCCATGTGTCGAGCACTTGTTGTGAACCGGGACCGCTGTATTGATACAGCAATACAGGATATTTCTTGGATGCGGAGAAATCCGTAGGTTTCATCATCCAGCCATTCAAAGTTACTCCGTCCTGAGTCTGGAAGGTAAAAAATTCCTTTTGAGGTACTGTGTATTGTGTCAGGGTCTTTTTCAGATTATCATTGGTAACAAGTGTACTCAGCACCTTACCGGCATTGTCGTTTAGGGTAATGACAGTAGGAGTACTCAGATTAGAGTAACGATTCATATAGTACTTCATGTTCGTACTGAACTGGGCAGTATTGATACCGGGTTGTGTAGACAATTTGGTCTTTTTCCCTTTACGGTCTATCTTGTATACAGCTTTCCGCAGGGGACTTTCTTCATTACTGGTGAAGTAGAAGCTGTTATCGTCGGCATCCCAGCCTAAGAAATCTTTCACTTCATAGTTTCCGGCAGTAACTTGCTTAAGCAGGTTGCCCCCCATGCTATACCAATATAGATGATTGTAACCACTCTTTTCGCTCACAAAACTGAAATTCTCCGGATAGAAGATAATATTATCAAATACGGCTTCCTTTATATAAGCATCGCTTTCGTCGCGCAGCACTTGTTTGCAAACAGTGGAACGTGGGTCACCAAAGTACATGTCAAGGCGGTTCTGGTGGCGGTTCAGCGTTATAATAGCCAATTTGTTAGGATCATGTGTAAAGCGGATGCGCGGAATATATCCATCGGCATCCATCGGTACCTGCATTTTACGTGTCACTTTCGATTTGATATCAAACGTATGTACAGACACTTTAGAGTTAGCTTCTCCGGTCTTTGGATATTTATAGGTGTAATCTCCCGGATACTTTTCGAAAGCTGTGATATGAGGATTGCTTCCTGCAAAGACGGGAAAACTGTAAGAGGGGACCTCTGTCTCATCAAAACGGATATAAGCAATCATCTTGCTGTCGGCACTGAATTCCAGTGCACGGTTGAAGGAGAACTCTTCTTCATATACCCAATCGGGAATACCATTCAGTACGGCATTACGTTTACCATCCTCTGTTACCTGACTTTCACTGTTACCATACAGGAATTTGACCAGATAAATGTTGTTATCCCGCACGAAGGCAACCATAGTTCCATCCGGTGAGAATACCGGTACCTGCTGTGGACCACCGTCTGAGAGCTTTTCTACAATGTTATTGATTTCTCCATTGATATTTCGTTTCAGACTGTATATATAATGTACAGCCGTATAAGAATGGCGGTAGATTGGTGTCGTTTCTGTTGCGATAAGTAATTTGGTGCCATCCGGTGAGAAACTATAACTATCGAATGTCTTGAACGTACATTCACGGGCAGTGGCAGCATCAAATAGTACTTCCACCGGTTTGCCTGTTTTGAAAGAGTATTTGATGATCTGTGTTCCTTCCGGATTCATCTGTGAATAATGTTCTCCGTCTCCGGGAATGGGAATAACTCCGTAAATGTTTTCTGCGCGGAATTTCCCCGATACAATGTCTTTTAAATCAAGTGCCTGGCCGCTTTGTGCGAAACTTGCCAATGTGCAGAGGCAAAGAAGAATTGCAATACTTATCTGTTTCATAATTGGGTTTTGATTTCTTTAGAGGGCAAATATAGAGATAAATAAAAGAAAGACTATAATAAGGTGGCGCACATCTTGCGTATTTCGTGCAACCTGTTGGCCAGTGCGCTTTCTTTACGAGCAACAGCCATGTTATAACGAGTTTGCATATTAACGAGTAGTTCCGCATTAATATCCAAAGCAGCTTCCACCATTAAAGCAAAGTCACTGGTTACGGGACGTTTCCCATTCAGTATCTCATTGAGCATAGTATAGGATACTCCTAAAACTTCTGAAAATTTCTTTTGGGAAATTTTACGGCATTCTAATTCTTCTTTCAAAACATCTCCCGGATGAGTTGGTATTCTCTTTATTGTATCCATAATTCTATTGATAATGATTGGTTATATCCAATACGGTACATATGGTTAAAACAGTCTCATTTCCTTCTTGCTTTACTTTGAATTCCAGTCGGTAATGATAGTCTATGCGTATGGAAAAACTGTCCTTACCACTCAGTGCCTCAAAATTCAATGAGTTGAAGACAAATAAGTCCTCAATTCTTGTTGCTCCCATTAAGGTATCTATACGTTTCTGGTATTTCTTTATTACAGATGTATCAAATTATTACAGATGTATCAAAGCGATGTTTTTTGTTTTTGCATTTGCCATCTTCATAAAGCTCACGCAGATAGTCTTTATCGTATTCAATAACCATTGTCTAACATTTATGCTACAAAGATAATCCTATTTTGATATATTCACTCATTTAGTGAATCTTTTTTCATTTTATTCATAAAGAAAAGCCCGTCCAGCTTTGTGGGGGCAAAGCTGAAACGGGCTACCGTCACTCA
Organism: uncultured Bacteroides sp.; assembly: GCA_900557355.1. GTDB lineage: Bacteria > Bacteroidota > Bacteroidia > Bacteroidales > Bacteroidaceae > Bacteroides. Next base: position 2,126 of record USSR01000086.1, on the reverse strand, counting down.
TAGATAATGATTGAATTTTCTACTGGTTAGAGGATTTTTACTTTCTTCTGATATTCGGCAATAGCAGCATCCAGTCGTTCGTGGGCTGTCGTGTCTCCCGGAACGTTGTGAGACGGATGGATATACAGATGCACACCGCGATCTGCCAGAATCTCGGCAACTGTGGTGATAGTCATCCATACCATGGTAACGAAACTCAGGGTTGACAACGGACCTACTTTATCGAAATGATTCTTCAGAGGCACGGAAGCGTCTACTAAGGGCACGCAAGAGTCTACTACAATATCAGCAAGCTGGAACAGGTTTTTACCGCTGGAATGGCGGCTTGCTTTGTCACCTGTTTCTCCTGCCGAGCCGTAAACAATTACTTTCATGCCACGTTTCTTGGCTTCCAATGCGATGTCGATATTTACTGCATTGATGCCTGTGTGAGAAAATATCCAAATGCAATCTTTAGCGTCGAAATCATAGTTCTTCATAATTTCCTGTCCGTATCCTTCAGCTCTTTCCAGGAACAGGAATTGGTGGATACCCATCTGGCCGATGATTTGTGTAAAGAATGTCAGCGGGAGTTCGCACAGCGGGTGGAAACCGACGAAACTACCGATACGCGGATACATTTCCTCAACAGGGATAGTGGCATGGCCACATCCGAACGTGTGTACCCAACGACCGGCTTCGATAGAATCTACCATAACGGTGGCTGCCTTTTTGATATTCTCCAATTGCGTGGCTTCCAGTTTTTCCATGATGCCATGCGCGTTTTTTAACCATTCAAGTGCTAACATAATTTTCTGTTTTTTTAGGGGGTAAATAATTTCTTTTATTTGAGTGAACGTTTAAACAATAGAAGCATAATCAGCAGTGAAACTATCATCATATACGGGTATACAACGATGCCGTATCCCTGTGAGATAATTCCGGTGAGGCTGTTCAGTAGTGTCTGTCCGATAAGAGCGATAACAAGGGCTACACTGAATGCCGTTCCCGATAAGGAGGCATAACGACTGCCGATAATGCTGAGTATGACCGGGAAAGTGGATGCCAGCCCTGCCCCGATAAGTGCCATACCTATGGCAGCACGTGCAAAACCGGGTGCGAATGTCAAGAGTGCAAAGCCTGCTACAGCAGTAATCAAACTGGTTCGCAGAACTGTCTCTTGCTTAATCTTCTTGAAAAGGACTACCAGTAACAGGCGGGCAACGGTCAATCCGGCTACCATGCAAGTCAGCGCTATAAGTGCCCGGTTTTCGGGGATGCCGGTGGTTTGTCCCAAATAAAGGGTAGTCCAGTTGTTACAAACTCCTTCAATGCCACTTTGAAAAAAGAGGATGAAGCTAAGCAATAATAAACTACTTTCCTTTAATAGTCCCAATCCTTCCTTAATAGGGAATCCTTGCGGTTGTTTCGGGGCGGGGAAGCGGATGCCAAGGCAGAACAAAATGCCAATCAGCATGATCATACCTGTACCTTGCAGGATGATTTCAAAAGAATAGTATTCAGCCAGGAAGCTTAACAGTACGGGAATACCCAATGCACCGATGCCATAGAACGCTCCGAGCAGGCTGAGACGCGAGCCTTTTTCTGCTTCGTCGGAGATATCTGCTACCAAAGCATTGGTTTCACCATTCAGGATACCACCTCCCAATCCGATTCCTATAATAGAGACCTGTAATAGCGGAATACTTGTGAAGAAAGCAATTCCTTCCAGTCCGAACAGCACAATTAGACAACTGAGTAGCAGTAGTGCTTTATGGCCAAAGCGGTCTACAATAGGACCGAAAAGCAGGGAACCTCCCAGTAGGCCGAGAGGCAGGAACGTCACCAGTGCAGTTGCCTGGAGATTGTCCAGAGTCAGTTTGGTAGTGAGGGATGGTAGTACCGCCCCCAAAGTGATCATCGAAATGCCAAAGAAGCACATGCCGATGCACGCAGCTGTGAATACCAGATTCTTGTTGTAACTACTCATATCAATAAAGATGATAAGGTGATAAAATAATAAGATGATAAGGCGGTGGGATTACTTATACAGGTGCTTTTTGATAGCAAGAAAAGCAGCTCCTATCAGTCCGGCATTACCGGACAATTGAGAGGCTACAAATTCCACCTGTTTGATGCTGAGCGGT
>USSR01000085.1 GCA_900557355.1 uncultured Bacteroides sp. | reverse complement strand
TACATATTCCCAAGTGGTATTGCGAAAAAATCAACTAATCATAACATTACGATCATCTGCTCAACACCTTGTTGTCGGACACTTCATGTTTGACCTTTAGAACTGTTTTTTTAATCTCGGAAGGTAATCTATTTATTTAATAAAATATTCATTTTTTTGAGTGGAAGGATATATACCCTGCCACTCAAATCTTGAGTACTAATAACAAATCAATGAAAGGAATTGTTTTAGCCGGTGGTTCAGGTACTCGTTTGTATCCGATCACAAAAGGAGTGAGCAAACAACTGCTCCCTATCTTTGATAAGCCAATGATTTATTATCCTATTTCGGTATTGATGTTGGCTGGTATACGTGAGATTCTGATAATTTCTACTCCTTATGATCTTCCGGGCTTTAAACGTCTTTTAGGAGATGGCTCTGATTATGGTGTACGTTTTGAATATGCAGAGCAACCTTCTCCGGATGGATTGGCTCAAGCATTTATTATCGGAGAAGAATTTATCGGTAACGATTCTGTTTGTCTGGTACTAGGTGATAATATTTTCTATGGTCAGGGTTTCACCCGTATGCTGCAAGAAGCTGTGTATACTGCAGAAGAAGGGAATAAAGCTACTGTTTTTGGATACTGGGTTGCCGATCCTGAACGTTATGGTGTTGCTGAATTTGATAAAATGGGGAATGTTCTGAGTATAGAAGAAAAACCTATTCAGCCAAAATCTAATTATGCAGTAGTCGGTCTTTATTTCTATCCTAATAAAGTGGTGGAAGTAGCTAAAAATATCACACCATCTTCGCGTGGTGAATTAGAGATTACGACAGTGAATCAGCAATTCCTGAATGATCAGGAACTTAAAGTGCAGCTACTTGGCCGTGGATTCGCTTGGTTGGATACAGGAACCCATGATTCTTTATCCGAAGCCAGTACTTTTATTGAAGTTATAGAGAAACGTCAAGGCTTGAAAGTCGCTTGTTTAGAAGGTATTGCCTTACGTCATGGATGGATTACTGCTGATAAGATGCGTGAGCTGGCCAAGCCTATGCTGAAGAATCAGTATGGGCAATACTTGCTTAAAGTCATTAATGAATTAAAAATGAGTTGTTTATAACCTATAATTGTTCTGATAAGCATAATTAAAATAATTATATAGATGCAAACTTCAGTTTTAATGATTAACCTGTATATGGCAAAAGAGAAAATGTATGTGATTGGTTGTACGTCATCGATCATGCGCGTGCTATTGATGTGATATTTCATAATGGGGGAGATAGCCAAAACTTATACCATACATTAGATTAGTACCAAATAATAATGACAGAACATTCTAGTAATAATAAGCGAATAGCTAAGAATACATTATTGCTATATATCCGTATGATGTTTACAATGGCAGTGGCGTTGTTTACGAGTCGTGTGGTGTTAAATGCACTTGGAATTAGTGATTTTGGTATTTACAATGTTGTTGGTGGATTTATAGCAATGTTTACTGTACTAAGTGGTAGCTTTTCTAATGCAATTACGCGTTTTATAACTTTTGAGTTAGGTAAGAAAGATTCTCAAAGGTTAAATGCTGTATTTTGTACAGGCGTTAATATTCAGTTGATAATGTCTGTGGTAATTGTTATTGCGGCAGAAATTATAGGTCTGTGGTTTTTGAATTATCACATGAGTATTCCTGATGACAGATTGAATGCTGCTCATTGGGTGTTACAATGTGCTATTGGCGCTTTTGTTTTAAACTTGATAAGTGTTCCATTCAATGCTGAGATTATAGCTCACGAAGAAATGGGGGCTTATGCTGTGATTAGTATTGTTAATGCAGTTCTGCAGTTAATTATTGCATATATGCTGTACTTGTCGCCATTAGACAAGTTGAAAACATATGCGGTATTATATTTGGTTGTTGCATTTATTATTCGTATAATATATGGTATTTATTGCAGGCGTAAGTTTGAAGAATGTACCTATTATTTACTTCTTGATAAAGACTTGTTTTCCGAAATGGGTAAATTTGCTGGTTGGAACTTTCTAGGTTCATCAGCTTTTATGCTGAACACGCAAGGCGTAAATATGCTGATGAATATTTATTTCGGTGTGGCAGCAAACGCAGCTCGTGGTATTGCCGTACAAGTTGATTCGGCAGTAAAATCTTTCGCCAATAGTTTTACTACAGCAATTAATCCTCAGATAACGAAATCTTATTCTGCGGGAGAATTAGATTATATGTACCAATTGGTTTGTCGTGGAGCAAAGTTTAGTGCATTTCTATTTCTGTTTATTGCGGTGCCTATTGTGCTTGAAACACCGACAATACTGAAAATTTGGCTTAAAACTGTTCCAGAATATACGATTGTGTTTGTAAGGCTGATAGTGTTTTCTTCATTTGTAGATTCTTTATTAGGAAATTCATTTTGGACTGCTATTATGGCGACTGGTAAGATAAAAGGCTATCAGATAGTCATAGCAATTGTCGGAGTTATGGTTTTTCCTTTTTCATGGTTATGTTTTGAATTTGGTTGTGGTCCTGAATCTACTTATATTGTATACATAATTATTTATTGTATAGCATTGCTGGTTCGTTTGTATTTTATGAAAGTACTATTATATATGCCATTGAGTTATTTCTTTAGAGATGTATTGGGACGTGTAGCTGGTGTTATGTTATTAACATTTATAATCCCATTACCATTACTTTTTGTTTTAGACAGTGGTTGGATTAGATTATCTGTTGTTTGTTTGTGCAGTTTGCTTGTAACATCTACCGTTGTTTATACAATAGGTCTCACACAGAGCGAGAAAGTTACTATTACGTCCAAGTTAAAGAAAATCGTACAGAGGTTTTCATAAGAATGTAATTTTAGCAAAAATCTTAAAACGGAATATATGATTTTAAATGTGAAAAATGGCATTTCATGAATAATCAAAGATTAAAAATTTTATTATTGGGCGGAACTGGGGCGATGGGAGTACATCTTTCGAAGATATTGAATAATCAAGGGGAGGATGTGTATGTGACTACACGTAGAGAACGTAAAGGTATGGGAATTACTTATATACAGGGTAATGCACATGAAAACGCTTTCTTAAGTGATATTTTGCAAAAGTATCATTTTGATGTACTTATTGATTTTATGATTTATAATACATCAGAGTTTGCAGATAGAGTGGATTTGCTGTTATCTTCCGTAGGACAATATATTTTTTTGTCGAGTTCCAGAGTTTATGCCGATTCGCAAACTCCTATAACGGAAAATTCTCCGCGTCTTTTAGATGTATATAAAGAAGAAGAATATCTCAAAACAGATGAATATGCTCTTAGTAAGGCGCGGCAAGAAGATATTCTTCACAGATCTGGAAAAAATAATTGGACAGTTATTCGTCCGTATATTACATATAGTGAAATTCGTTTGCAATTAGGTGTGTTAGAAAAAGAATTATGGCTTTATCGTGCTTTGAATGGACGAACAATCGTTTTTTCAAAGGATATCGCAGAAAAAAGTACTACGCTTACATATGGGTATGATGTAGCATTGGGAATAGCATCAATAATCGGTAAAGAAACAGCATTAGGGGAGGCATTCCATATAACATCAGATGAAAGTCATACATGGAAGGAAATATTGGAACTTTATCTTGATACTGTAGAAAAGAGAATTGGGGTGCGCCCTAAATTGCTGTTACTTGATAAAAGTCCACGTTTAGAATGGGCGGGTGCAAAATGGCAGGTTGTGGTGGATAGATATTATAACAGACGTTTTGACAATAGTAAAATAAAACAATATATAGATACATCGCAGTTTGTGCTGACAAAAAAAGGGCTTATATCTTGTCTCGAATCTTTTCTTAGTAATCCTCAATTTAGAAATATCGAATGGGGCATGCAGGCTGTATATGATAGAATGACTGGAGAATGGGCACCGATTAATGAAATCTCTACAATGAAAGATTATATAAAGTATTTGCTCCGAAGAACAGTGATGCCAAGAAATAAATAAAAATCAATCTAAATATCAGAAAATATGAAAGAGTATTACTCCATAGAGCGTAATGTACAGATTGTTATTGCTTTGCTAAAAGCTTATAATATAAAAAAAATTGTAGCAAGCCCAGGTTCTAGCAATATACCTTTTGTGTACAGCGCCCAGAATGATTCCTATTTTGAAATGTATTCATGTGTTGATGAACGTTCGGCAGCGTATATGGCCTGTGGACTTTCTGCAGAGTCAGGTGAACCTGTTGTACTGACTTGTACTGGTGCTACTGCATCCCGCAACTATTTTTCTGGTTTAACAGAAGCTTTTTATCGTAGGCTTCCGATTCTGGCCTTGACTTCAACACGACCATTGTCATGCATAGGTAACCATGTAGCTCAAGTTATTGACCGTACAATAGTTCCAAATGATATTGTAAAACTTAGTGTTTTTGCTCCTCTTGTGAAAGATAGCAATGATGAATGGGACTGCCAATTGAAAGTGAACAGAGCGTTAATTGCTTTAAAGAAAGACGGAGGTGGTCCTGTACATATCAATTTGGAAACGAATAGTAGTTTTGACTTTTCTGTACGGACAATAAAAGGTGTACATGCTATACAATATATTACGATACGTGATACTTTTCCTGCGTTACCCAAGGGACGTATTGCAATTTTTATAGGATCACATATAGCTTTTACGGAAGAACTTACCACAGCAATAGATGCTTTCTGTGAGAACAACAATGGAGTGGTGTATTGTGATCAAACGAGTAATTATCGAGGAAAGTACAGAATAATGTCTTCCTTGTTAGGATGTCAAGATAAGTTTAAGAGCGTCGTTTGTAACATGGATTTACTCATTTATATTGGTGACATTTGTGGTGCTTATGAATCAGTTCTACTTATGCCCAAAGCAAAGACCGTTTGGCGTGTAAGCGAAGATGGTATTATTCGTGATCCTTCGCATAACCTGTCAAAGATGTTTTATATGCATGAAGTAGAGTTCTTTAGTCATTATATTGAAAAACAGACAAAAGAAAAAGAATTATCCTTTTATAAGGAATGTAAGCAGGACTACAATCATCTCTATTCACAGATACCGGCAGATATGCCATTTTCGAATATTTGGTTGGCGTATTCATTAGCACCACATATACCGAAAGATAGTGTAATGCATTATGCTATCTTGAATTCATTACGCGCATGGAATTTCTTTGAAACACCCCATACGGTCAGAGGATATAGTAATGTAGGTGGATTTGGAATTGATGGTAATATTTCTGCGCTAATTGGTGCTTCACTATGCGATAAAAATAGATTGTATTTTGGTATTGTAGGTGACTTGGCATTTTTCTATGATATGAATGTACTAGGTAACAGACATGTTGGAAACAATGTCAGAATATTGCTTGTAAATAATGGAAAAGGTATGGAATTTCGGAATTACACTCATCCGGTATCACGCTTTAGCGATACAATGGTAGATCAATATATGGCAGGAGGGGGGCATTTTGGACAGAAATCAATATCGTTAGTGCGGCATTATTCTGAGAATCTTGGATATGAATATATGACTGCCTCTAATAAGGATGATTTTAATAAAAATATGGAGCGTTTTCTTATTCCTGAAATTACAGATAAGCCTATGATTTTTGAAGTGTTTACAGAACAGGATGACGAAAATGAAGCTTTACGCATAGTAAGGAATTTGGAAAAATCTGCGGATAAGATTGTGGAAAGTTTTGCAAAGAAGTTGATTATCAGTACAGCTGGGAAAGAAGGATTTGAGAAAGTAAAAAAAGTCATTAGAAGTAGATAATAATGAGAATTGGTGTGTTGACATTTTATCGTGTAGCAAATTTTGGAGCTAATTTGCAGGCACTATCTACCTATAGTTATTTTTGTAAACATGGGCATGAAGTAATATTTCTGGAATATATATCTCCTCAGACTAGATGGTTGAGGCTAATTTCACGTTACAAAAGTCTTATTAAAACGAAACGTAGTCACCTTCAGTTGACGGAACATCTGAAGTTTATAGATAATAATCTGAAAAAACAGGTATTACATTTGCTTAATGCTAATCAAGTGAAAAACGCTATAAAAAAAAATAGTATTGACGCTGTGGTAATAGGTTCTGATGCTGTGGTGCAGCATTGGCCATTATTTTCAACATTAAAATTGGGTAAGCGTCGTCCGTACTGGATAGAACCATTGCCTTCAGAACGTCGTTACCCCAATCCTTTTTGGGGATATGGTTTTTCTGATAATGTACCTACGGTCATGATGTCTGTGTCATCACAGAATAGCAAATATCAGAAATTTAGTAAATATATGCTTAAGCGTATGAGCCAAAGTTTGAATAGGTTGAAATATATTTCGGTGCGGGATGCTTGGACTAAAAACATGATGCTTGCTGCAGATTCGGAACTTTCGATTGACATTACTCCGGACCCAGTTTTTGCTCTCAATCAAAATGTGGGGGAAAAAATACCTTCCGAAGAGGATATTCGTAAGCGTTTTATTCTTCCCGATAAATATGTATTGATAGGAATGCGCGCTCAGACCTTGTCGATGCCTTTTCTTAAAAGTTTAAATGATGCTATGAGAATGGATGGTAAAGAGTGCGTTGCTTTTCCGATAGATGGAGCAATGGCATTTAGTCATCCTTTTAAACATTCGATTTCTATACCACTATCTCCACTTGATTGGTATGCGTTGATTAAATATTCGGCAGGATATATCGGAAGTAATATGCACCCTATCGTATCTAGTTTGGCCAATGGTGTTCCTTGTTATAGTTTGGATAATTGGGGAAGTACAGATTTCTGGGGAAAAAAGGAAAACAATGCTAGTAGCAAAGTATTCGATATTTTAAAACAATATGGGTTAGAAAATAATTGGACTCAAATAGAAAATAATGTATGTAATGTTACTGTTGATGAAATAGTTAAGAGACTCAATGAATATCCAATTAAACAGGTCGTTACAATTACAGAAGCAAGATATGAAAAATATGAAAAAATGATGGAGGATATAATCGAGTCCTTGTCTGTCAAATAAGTATATTCAGAATCTTTTGAATATTAAAAATGAAAAGTTACAATACTCTTGGAATTATAAAGAAAGCTATCACTATATATATGCTATTTTGTATAGTTATTGAATGTATAGCTTTTCCCGCTCTAGAAAATCTTTTTGGTTGTGTAGTACTATTATATGGGTGGATGCTTATAAGCCGAACGGTTTTGAAAATAGATTTTTTATATCAATATTTTATACCATTTGTTACGATTTTCTTTTATGGCATTTGCTTCTTTGCCTTACCATTAGGTGTGACATTGATAGAAGGTAAACCCGTAACTTTCCGTTTTAATGTACCATATATTACATTTCTCAATTTGATGCTTAATGTAACAACTATTGTGTTGGCGTTTCATACTTGTCGACGAATATACAAAGAAGGATGGCTTTTAGGTATATGGAAAAAGCTGGGGTATTTTAAAGCTCCAACAGAAGCTCAAATATGGACTATGGCTGGTGTGGGGATTCTTGCCCTGCTATACAATATTACTATTCAAGGAACGGACATGATGGAAGCTGAGAATAAGGGTGCTTTTGGTCAGATGATGAGCCAAATAACGACATTTGCAATACTTCCTATAGCTATGCTTTTTCCTAAATATTATGGGAGGAAAAACAACGATATTCCTCGTACTTCATTGATTCTTTATTTTTCTTTTATCGTTTTTTTAGCAATTGTTACTACCAAAAGAACATTAATGTTTACTGGTATTGTTTCATGGGGGCTGATGACTTTTTTGGTAGTCTTGCTTGAAAATAAAAGACTGTTTAAAGCCAAAACAAATATATTGATAATTCTTGGATTATATTTGGCAACAGGACCAGTTGCAGATATGGCTACAGCTATGATCTTGAATAGGCAATCGGCATATTGTAGCAAAGCAGGGGAAACGCTTTCTAATATTTGGGAACTTTACTCAGATAAAGAGAAATTACACACTGCTTATAATATGGCATCTTTGTCTAATTCAGACAATGGAGGAGATAATTTCTATGCTTGGAGTGAATATTATGTAGATAATATTTTATTAGATAGAATATGTAATCTTCGAACTCAAGACTTGACACTCGATTATGCCACTAAATTGGGTTATGACAATCCGAAAATGCATAAATATGCTGAGAATTTCTTTATGTTTCAAATACCTACACCTATTTTGGATATTTTCGGGTATAAAACTAATAAATTTGAGAACAATTATACACCTGGTGATTTACTGTCTACAGAGGGGCTAGGTCTTAAAAATATGTATAAAGGATTTCGTGTAGCAGGGGATTCAGGTGTAGGGCTTTATTGGATGGGATATTCTTATTACATTTTCGCATTTTTTATATACGTATTAGTTTTCTACTTTTTTTCTTCGTTGGTTTCTACGAGGATACAGTTTATTATTCCTATTCCCATAATAATTGCTTTAGTTAAGTATATGACTTACTTTAATAATTCTACCGGCATCTTTAGAAGTCTAAATCTGATTCTAAGAAATGGAATACAAGACATTTTATTGTATGTGATATTATTTGGCGTAATTCGATTAATAATTCGTAAATAGATTGTAGTAAAAAAATATGGTAATATGAAATATGGAATAATACAACCAACATACGCTATAACAAATAACAGTGGTGTAATGGTTCAGTGTAAAATGTGGGCGGAAGGTTTAAGAAATCTGGGACACGAAGTCTCGTTAATAAACTTTTGGGATAGAAATGACTGGAAAAGTTTTGATGCGATTATTGTAGTAAGTTTCTCATTAGGATTAAGAGTTTTAATTAAAGATTTATTTAAAAATAATACTAACTTAATTATGGCTCCCATTATTGATCCTAACATACCAGCTTGGCGTTATAAATTTTATTGTAAGTGGTGGGGAAATCAAAAATATTTAGGATTAACATCACGATTCCATGATTTATGGTTGTCTAAAGATTGCTTCAAACTTTGGTTAGTTCGTTCTGAAGAAGAACGTCATTATACTAATTACTGTCTGGAACGCCCACAGGAGATAATAAAGAAGATTCCTTTACATTTTCGTATTCCACCCATCACAGAAATGCCCTTCAAAGAAAAATTTTGTTTCCACGTTAGTCGTTTGGCTTCTGCTAATAAAAATGTTCCGCTACTTATTGAAGCTGCAAAGAACTATGGTTTTAATTTGAAATTAGCAGGTTATCTTCATGGAGCATCAGAACAAGACTGGCTTAAAAAACTTATAGGTAATGCTGAAAATATAGAATATGTAGGTGAGGTATCGGAGCAGGAACTTTGGGACTTATATAAGCGTGCTAGAGTTTTTGCATTACCATCACTTCAAGAAGGTGTTGGAATGGTCGCTTTGGAAGCGGCGGCATACGGGTGTGAGATCGTTTTAACCAACTATGGTGCACCTAAAGAATATTATGATGGTCGTGCTGTGTTGGTGGATCCTATGAATATAGATGAAATAGGAGAGGCCATAATGACTGCGATGGATAAAGATTATGCTCAACCCGAATTGATGTGTTACATGAATGAAAACTATTCAGAAGAGGCCTGTTGCAAATTACTTGATAAATATATTCAGGAGGCTATATCTCAAGAATAGTTTTCTGAATATGTGTTACAATTAATAATTTGTTTGAAAATAATTTCTTCAATAGCTTTTTATAAGAGTCGTAATTTTATTCCAATAAGAATGAATAAACCTACTATTTCAATAATTGTTCCCTGCTATAACGTCGAAGAATTTCTCAACGAAACGATCGAATGTATTCTGAATCAGACCTATCAGGATTGGGAATTACTATTGGTGGATGATGGTTCTAGAGACCTTACTCCTAGGATATGTGATGATTATGCAAAAAAAGATAGTCGAATTAAAGTAATTCATAAACAGAATGGTGGACTTGTATCAGCCCGTAATACCGGATATGATGCGGCAACAGGTGATTGGCATATGTATCTAGATGGTGATGACTGGATAGACATGGATACTTGTGAGAAACTGATATCCTATCTTTCAAGGCATACAGATGTAGATATTGTTTTTTGGAAATGTATTCAAGAGCTGGGTGATATTTCCATCAAAGGAAAATGGGAGTGGATATGTTCAGAACAAGAGCATATTTACATTGAGGATGAATGTCATGATTTAGCCAGGCATACCCTTATTTATAAAAGTGGCATTGCAACAGCTTACTGTAAACTGATACGGACTGATTATGCAAAAAAGAATAGGATAAGGCATGACGACCGCTTGAAACAGGGAGCTGAAGGGTTGGAGTTTTCCTTGCGCTCGTTTTATCATGCAAAGAAAGCTCTTTTTGTGAATGAATATTTTAACCATTATCGTTATAATCCTAACTCTATCTCGAAGAAGGTGGATGAAAGAAATACTAGGTATTTAATGGATTGCTTTGATGTGATTCAAGAAGATATCAAGATGTTTTCAGATAAAGATATATTTATAGAACCGCTATACCAGCGAGTGGCTTATGTGGTTTTAGCTATAGCAATGAATACTTATTTCCATCCTGAGAATAAGGATTCTGTATTTAAGAAGATTAATAAGTTTGTAAAAGTAATTGAAGAGAACGATTTATTTTCGACTTCTGTCTTTAAGTGCACTACTACGGGAATGGATAAACAACGTAAGTTGACACTAATGTTCATTAGACTACATATATATTTTATGCTTCCCGTCATCGGTTGGCTAAAGCAATATTATTTAAAAAGAGGAAAGTATAATTATTGACATATCATTATGACTAATAAAAAGTTAGCCCTTATTACTTGCTATTTTCAACCCAATTATGGCAGTCAGTTGCAAGCGTATGCCACACAGTTGCTATTTGATAAGATGAAAGTAGAAAATGAAACAATCTGTATTAATGGGTTGCAAAGTGAGATTAATAAAGCGAAATATCGCTATTTTTTAAGTAGAATATGGGATGTTAATACAGTAATGGATAAATGGGCTACTGTCAAAAAACTACTGGCTGCTCATACAAAAGGAAATGAATATCGTGACAACATAGCTTTACGCAAATATATGTTTAATAATTTCAGTCAAACTAAATTTCATATATCCAAGGTTTATAACTCGAAACGGGAGCTTACTAATGCTGCACACCAATATGCAGCTTTTGTGGTAGGCAGTGACCAGTTGTGGCTACCTTCAAACATTGAAGCTGATTACTATACATTAAATTTTGTACCAGATAATGTGTCTAAGATAGCTTTATCTACTAGTTTTGGTATATCAAAGCTTCCTAAGCGGCAGGCGCAGAAAGCTGCTAAATTCTTGAAACGTTTAGATTTTTGCTCTGTACGTGAATTGAGCGGACAGAAAATTGTGAAAGATCTTACTGGAAGAGATGTGCCTGTGGTTTGTGACCCGACTATCCTTTTCACTGCCGAGGAATGGGGTTGCATCACGGAAAATGAACGTTTCATTAAGGAACTTTATCTGTTCTGTTATTTTCTTGGTAACAATCCAGAGCAGAGGGAGTTTGTGAAACGTTTTAAGGATAAAACTGGTTATAAGATTGTGCAGTTACAACATTGTGACGAGTATATAAAAAGTGATGTGGAATTTCCTGATTATACTCCCTATAATGTTGGACCTGCCGAATTTGTACAGTTGATTAGAGATGCAGAGTATGTGTTTACGGATTCGTTTCATGCATCCGTATTCTCTCTTTTGTATGAGAAACGTTTTTTTACTTTTAGGCGGTATAATAATGACAGTATTGTTTCTACCAATGGCCGTTTGTATTCGTTGCTATCAATGGTGGGACTGGAGGAGAGACTTTTAAAGGCAGACGAAGACGTGGAGAAATGTATGTTGATGTCGATTGACTATAAAAATGTGCATATAAAATTGGCGGCATTAAGGGAATTTACAAAGCGGTACATAAAAGGTGCTTTGTCACAATTGGGTATAACTTATGATAACTATTAAAGACAAAAGGGAATGTTGTGGCTGTTCGGCTTGTGCATCTGTATGTCCGAAACGTTGCATAACTATGTGTGAAGACAATGAGGGTTTCCTTTACCCATTTGTGGATACGGATATATGTATAGAGTGCGGATTGTGCGAGAATATTTGTCCTGTGATTCATGCACAGCCAGATGAGAAGAAAGAGCAGAAAGCTTACTTAGTACAGCACAAAAATGCGCAAGTATTACGTGAGAGTACTTCAGGTGGAGCGTTTACGGCTATTGCTAAATGGGTACTTGATAGAGGAGGTATGGTTTGTGGTGCAGGTTTTGACGCTGATTTTGAAGTGGTACATCAATGGGCAGACTGTTATGAAAACTTGAAGAAGTTTCGTAATAGTAAATATGTACAAAGTAGAATAGGCGATACCTACAGGCAGACGAAGCAGTTTCTTATGGAAGGAAGATATGTCTTGTTCAGTGGTACTCCTTGTCAGTTAGAAGGATTGTTTTCCTTTTTAAGGAAATCTTATGAGAAGTTAGTTACGGTGGATGTAGTCTGTCATGCTTGCCCTTCTCCATTGGTTTATCGAAAATATCTGGAAGTACAAAAGAAGAAGATTGGTTCTGAGTTTACAAATGTTTTGTTTAGAGACAAATATCATGGATATAAATATTCTACTATGTCTATTATTTGCCAGGATACTTCCATAAAATATCATGAAGGGATTGATACAGATGTGATGATGCGTGCTTTTTTTGCTAATATGAGTGTTCGTCCTAGTTGTTATCAATGTGCATTTAAAAAGCGTTATCGTAATACAGATTTTACAATATGGGATTGCTTCGATGTTGATAAGTTTAGTAAGAAATTGGATAATGACAAAGGAGTAACCCGTATTTTGGCACATTCAGATTTAGCTAATGTCATATTGAAAGAATCCAATTCTCAGTTAGAAGTGCTGGAGATAAATCCCAATAAAGCTGTAGAGGGTGTGAAAGAGATGTTTTATTCCGTTAGCGTGAATCCCAAGCGTGATGCTTTCTTTACAGATTTAAATATATTGGATACAGAAACTTGTTTTCGTAAATATTTTCCTATAACCTTACGGCATCGTTTGGAAAAGCAAGTTCGTCTGTGGACTGTTCGGTTGGGATTGTATAAACATATGAAAAAACTATTCAAGGCGATTATGGGGAGTCGGGAAATTAAAAGATAGCTACAGCAAAAACTTGGAGAATAAAAATAAAATTTTATGAATATATTATTTATCGGGGGAGCAGGTTTTATAGGATCTAGTTTGGTGAAGCGTTTTATTTCTGATGAAAAGCATTCAGTATTTATTCTGGAACCGGAGTTTGCCAATATATCGAGACTGAAAGATTATAATCTAAAGGTCTTTAGGAATTCTTTGAGTAATATAAATGAAGTAAAGAATATCCTCTTAACTAATAAAATAGAGGTGGTGGTACATTTGGTATCAACACTGATTCCCGGTAGTGCTTACGATGATTATATCAATGAATTTAAGAATGTGATATTTCCTTCAATTGAGTTGATGGAATTTTGTGCAAACGAAGATATTAAGTTCGTTTATTTTTCTTCAGGGGGGACAATTTATGGTAATAGAACAACTCTTCAATCGTTTGTAGAAACTGACAGTATGGAACCAATATCCTATTATGGATGGTCAAAGCAAATGATGGAAAATAGTATTTTGTTTAAGAATAGAACTCAGAAGTTAAAGTATCTCATCGTGAGGCCTTCAAACCCATATGGGCATGGGCAAAATCTGTATGGGAAACAAGGATTGGTAGCAGTGGCTATCGGTAAAATTATAGAGAATAAACCGGTGGAAGTATGGGGGGATGGTTCTGCCATTCGTGATTATATCTATATAGAAGACCTTGCCAATGTCTTTTATCAGTTAATAAATAAGGATGTTTACAATGAAACAATCAATTTGGGGAGTGGCAGAGGTTTTTCAGTGAACGATGTACTTGCTTTTTTGAAAATTATTTCAAAGGCAGACTTTAAAATCGAGTATAAAAATGCACGCCCTGTAGATGTTTCCAATATGGTTTTGGATATAGAAAAAATGAAACAGTTTGTGGATGTGACTTTGACACCAATGCTGGATGGAATTTCTTTGTTTTATCATGAATCTATAAAGAAATAGTAATATGCTAAGAATCGCTATAATAGCCGGTGTACTGCACTCTGGGGGGAAACGTAATTTAATAATGGAGTACTATCGCCATATGGATCGTACAAAAGTGCAATATGACTTTATTTGTGACTCTGATTCGAATGGTATTCCTGAAGAAGAAATTAAATCTTTGGGAGGAAGAGTCTATAAAGTAGCACCCTATAAGAATCTTATTCCACATTTAAAAGAAACATATAAGATTCTTAAAGAGAATCAGTATGAAGTGGTACATGCTTTTGATAATACTCTTAATATATTCCCAATGTTTTTGGCTAGGATAGCCGGAGTTAAAGTGAGGATATCCGAAAGCATATCGAAAGGTGATAAGAATGAAAAGAAAACACTCATTAAATATGTCTTGCGCCCTTTCTCTCATTGGTTTACAAACTGTTATATGGCTAATTCAATCGATTGCGGTATTTGGCAATTTGGTAAGAAGACCTATGATAAAGGAGAGGTCAGTATCTTTAAAACAGTGATCGATGCAGATGTTAATGCTTTTGATGATAAACTGAGAGAAAGTGCTCGAAAAAACTTTGGATGGGAAAATAAAGTGGTATATGGCTTTATTGGCAGATATGTTCCTCAGAAAAATCCACTTTTTTTGATAGATACTTTTAATGAGATTGCAAAGATACAGGAAAATGCAGTTTTGGTTATGATTGGATTTGGAGAATTGGAGAACGAAATGTGTAATAGAATTAAGGAGTATGAGATTACTGACAGAGTGATGAATTTGGGCCGGAGAGATGACATAAAGCAGTTTTATAATGCTTTTGATGCTTTCTTGTTACCTAGTTTGTATGAAGGAATGCCTGTGGTAGGAATAGAGGCACAATGTGCGGGACTTCCAATCTTTTTTTCTAAAAATATCACAGAAGAAACTACAGCATCTGAACTTGCGCATTACATTGGATTAGAAGTCTCCCCAAGTGTATGGGCTGATAAAATAGTAAAAGTAATTAC